>CADBMP010000406.1 GCA_902795775.1 uncultured Lachnospiraceae bacterium
ATCATCATCCAGTTCATCAGAGACCATTGGAGGTAACATTTGTATATTTTTTCATGTAACATACAAATGTGTCCTGCATTTTCCTGATATCAATCCAAATTACTATATCCCATCAGGCTTTCATCCACCTCTCTTGCAACCTCTCTTCCCTCTTTTATCCCCCAGACGACCAGAGACTGTCCCCTGTGCATATCACCTGCCGTAAATACTTTATCCACAGAAGTCTTATGTTTTCCGGCTTCTGTTGCCACATTTGTCCGTTCATTTAACTGCACACGGAACGCCTTTGCGACATACTCTTCGGTTCCTAAGAAACCGGCTGCGATCAGGCAGATTTCCACAGGAATCTCATACTCACTGCCCGGAATTTCCACCATATTCATTCTGCCCGTTTTCTCATCTTTCTTTGGCTCAAGTTTCACCAGTTTGATTTTCTTTAGTGCCCCGTTCTTATCGGATATAAATTCCTTAACTGTACTCTGATATACACGAGGATCCTTTCCAAAGACGGCAATCGCTTCCTCCTGGCCATAATCTGTTTTGCAGACTCTTGGCCACTCCGGCCATGGATTATTTGCCGCTCTTTTCTCAGGAAGCTTTGGCATCATCTCCACCTGCACGACTGACTTTGCACCCTGTCTGATAACGGTGCCCACGCAGTCATTTCCGGTATCACCGCCACCAATGACAACCACATTTTTTCCCTTTGCATCTACCCAGCCCTCAGTTTTTCCGGTCAGCACGTGCTTTGTGGAACGTGTCAGAAAATCCACTGCAAAATAAATCCCTTTCGCTTCTCTTCCCGGAGCCTTGATATCCCTTGGATTAGATGCCCCGCAGCAAAGAATCACACTGTCATATTTTTTCAAGAGATCTTCTGCACGAAGGTCTTTTCCCACATTTGTATTTACAATGAATTTCACGCCTTCTTCTTCCATAATCTTCTGTTTTCTGTCAATGACCCACTTCTCTAATTTCATGTTCGGAATCCCGTACATCAAAAGTCCTCCAATGTGGTCATTTCTTTCATAGACCGTCACCTCATGACCGCGCTTATTTAACTGGTCAGCCGCTGCCAGCCCGGAAGGACCGGAACCTATGACAGCGACCTTCTTTCCGGTACGCACCTTTGGCGGGTCTGCTTCCAAAAGCCCATTCGCATAGCCGTATTCAATGATGGCATTTTCATTCGCCTTACAGGTCACAGGCGTATCATTCAGGCCGCAGGTACATGCTGCTTCACAGAGTGCCGGGCATACCCTTGAGGTAAACTCCGGAAAATTATTGGTCTGCTTTAACATCTGAAGTGCCTTTTCAAAATTTCCGCGGTATAACAGATCATTCCACTCCGGTACCAGATTATTAAGAGGGCAGCCGGAAACCATGCCCCCGATCATCATTCCGGACTGACAGAACGGTACGCCACAGTTCATGCACCTTGACGCCTGTTCTTTTCTTTCCCTGTCACTCATATTTGTATGAAATTCATTAAAATTTTTAATTCGTTCAAGCGGCTCCTCTGCCACATTCTCTTTTCTTTCAAATTCCATAAATCCCGTTGGCTTTCCCATGTCGCACCTCCTACTTTTCTCCCTTTTTCGCTGCATAAAATGCTTCAATCTGTGCCTGTTCGTAACTAAGTCCTCTCTGCTCCATTTCCGCAATGAGCTGAAGCATCTTACTGTAATCATAAGAAATGATTTTTTTGAATTTTGGAAGATACTCACTGAAATTTTCCAAAATCATCTTTCCTCTTCCGGAACCGGTCGCACTCACATGTTCCTCAATGATTTTCTTTAATTCAAGTACATCATATTTATCTGTTACCGGAGAAGATGAAACAAGCTCTTTATTTAATTTCAGGTACAGATCACTGTGTTCATCCAGGACATAAGCCACACCGCCGCTCATTCCTGCTGCAAAGTTCTTTCCAACAGCACCTAAGATGACAACACAGCCGCCTGTCATATATTCGCACCCATGGTCGCCCACTCCTTCCACAACTGCCGTAGCACCGGAATTTCTGACGCAGAAACGCTCCCCTGCAATGCCGTTGATGAACGCTTTTCCGCTTGTTGCACCATAAAGTGCCACATTTCCTATGATGATGTTTTCCTCTGGTTTAAAATTAGACCCCTTCTGCGGATAAACAATGATTTTTCCACCAGAAAGCCCTTTTCCCAGATAGTCATTGGAATCACCAATAAGCTCCAGGGTAAGTCCCTTTGGAATAAACGCCCCAAAACTCTGTCCACCGCTTCCATGACATTCAATGGAAATGGTATCCTCCTCTAATCCATCTTCATACCGCTTTGTTATCTCAGAGCCTAAGATGGTTCCAAGCGTCCGGTGCGTATTCGTCACATCTGCACGTATTTTTATTTTTTCCCCTGTCTCCAGCGCACGCTTCAACTGTGGCAGGAATACCCTTTCGTCCATGGTATTTTGAAGGGCAAAATCAAATTTATTTTTTTCGATATATTTATTTTCCTTTCTTTCCTCTGCAAAGACCGGATCTAAAATATCAGAAAAATCCAAATGCTTTTCATTATCCTTAATTTTCAGGAAATCAGTTCTTCCAATCAGGTCATCCACCTTTTTTACGCCTAACTTCGCCATATATTCCCGAAGTTCCTCGGCAATAAAACGCATGAAATTTTCCACGTACTCCGGCTTTCCACGGAACCGTTTCCGAAGCTCCGGATTCTGTGTTGCCACACCAACCGGACAGGTATCCAGATTGCAG
>CADBMP010000407.1 GCA_902795775.1 uncultured Lachnospiraceae bacterium
CGATGATTCACTGATTTCATTTCCACAGTAATCTTTTGTTCTGCATCAATACGTTCAAAATACCCATATCCTGTCATACTCTTTATCATAATCTGCCTCCAAAAAACACTCACAATTCTTTTATTTTACCGAAAAATCCATAAAACGTCAAGAAGTCAATCACGATTTCTTTTTTTTCTTTAAAAGTTTTCTTTTCTTCTCCTGCAATCCGCCCACTTGCTTTTTGATGGTATCCACAGGATTTTTTCTCTGTTTCTTTTCAAAATCTTCCGGTTTATACAAAACATAAACAATCCGTTCATTTTCATCTATGTATATCTCTTTTAGATTCCTATAAGAATCTGTCACAGTGGAAAGTGATTTTTTCCGGAGACGCCAATTCAGAATATCCGCAACAATCCGGTAAACGACTGCAAAAAACGGTACTCCCACAATCATCCCCAGGAGCCCCCAGAGCCCGCCAAAAAACAGGATTGAAAATAATACCCAGAATGCGGACAAGCCGGTTGACTCTCCTAAAATTGCGGGACTGATCAGGTTTCCATCCACCTGCTGTAAAATAGCAATCATGATTATAAAGGACAACGCCTGCACCGGATTTACAAGAATAATCAAAAGGACGCTCGGAACCAGGCCAATATACGATCCAAAAAACGGAATAATATTTGTCACACCAACAATAACACTAATGAGCATTGCATAAGGAAGCTGCATGCAGCTCATCAAAATCAGGCAGAGCATCCCCATAATTGCAGAATCCACAATTTTTCCAAAGATAAAACCACTGAACATCTTATGTGTCAGCTTCACATAATGAATCAGGATATCCGCAGCTTTCTTCGGAAAAATTCCATATGTAATCTTTTTGGCCTGTGCGGAAAAGGTACTTTTTCCGAGCAGGATGTAGATAGCCACAATCATTCCGATAAAAACGTTATAAACAACGCTGATAAAACTTGAAACTCCGTTCACAAACTGTACTGCAACCGTATTGACACCTGGCAGGAAGTCTGACTGCATCCATGGAAGCAGCTTTCCCTCAATGATTTCTTCCAGGGAACCGGTTACGTTCAAGATTATTTTCTGGATGCTTTCTGTAAAAAATGTATTTTCCTTAATGCTTTTTTCCAGATTATTATAATAAAACTTTGCTTTTCCCGGCAACACGTTCACCAGGGAGGAAATGGTGGAGACAAGCTGTGGAACTACCATCCAGCAAAGAACCACTACCACAAAGATCATGAACAGCAATGCAAGAAAGATGGAGATTCCCAAAAAAATGCTTTTCCATTTATCCGTCACCTCCCTGCCATTCCTGCCGGAAATCTTTAAAAACAATCCCTGTATCCAGTTTACAAGCGGATTTAAAATATAGGCAATCACACAACCGTAAACAATCGGCTTAATAAGTCCAAACAAAGAAAAAAAGCTTTTTACAATAGTCTGAAAATTGTAAATCAAAAGCGAAATCAAAATCACTGCCATCAGGACAAGGAACAGTCCAAACCACCTTGAAAATGCTTCCCTCCAGGAAATTATGCTCTTTTTTGTTTCCCCATTTATGTCCTCTGTTTCTTCCGGCATCTTTTTGTCCAAAAGCTCTGTTTCACTCATTTTTTCCTCCATACAGCGTAAAATACAACAGATGACCCGGTCATCTCCTGCTACAGGCTGTTTTTATTTTTCTTTTACCTTTATCATACTTTTTTTCTGGAGATTTTGCAATTCATTTACATAATTTTTTTCATTTTTTTTAAAAAGGGGGTTTTCAAATGAAAAAAAATGTGATATGGTTAATGCAGTTGAAATAATAATGTATAGAACAAAGGCGTTCTCAATTTATTTGAGTACGCCTTTTATGCTTTTTTGCATCTCCGGTATTTCCCCGGTGCTTGTAACTTTTGTTCTGTTACATTGTACAAAACAACCAAAATTCTGATTCAGGAAAGGATGGTATCTATTATGGAAACAAATGTAATTGAAGAAGTCTTTGGAAAAGACGTGTTTAACGATGATGTCATGCAGAAAAGACTGCCAAAGGATGTATATAAATCCTGGAAAAAAACATTGGAAAGCGGAGCAGAGCTTGATTCCGACATTGCCAATGTCGTAGCACATGCTATGAAGGAATGGGCATTAGAGCATGGTGCAACCCACTATACCCACTGGTTTGAACCGCTCACCGGTGTTACGGCTGAAAAGCACGACTCCTTTTTAAGTCCTGCTTCTGAAAGCAAACCTGTTCTGGAATTCAAAGGAAAAGAATTGATCAAAGGTGAGCCGGATGCCTCCTCTTTCCCTTCCGGCGGTCTTCGTGCCACTTTTGAAGCAAGAGGATATACTGCATGGGATTGTACTTCCCCGGCATTTTTGAAGGAAGATGCAGCTGGTGTGACACTTTGCATCCCTACTGCGTTCTGTTCCTACACCGGAGAGGCTCTTGACAAAAAGACACCACTCTTACGTTCCATGGAAGCCATCAGCAAACAGGCAGTCCGCATTATGAAACTCTTTGGATATGATGATGTAAAGAAAGTAGCATGCTCTGTAGGTCCTGAGCAGGAATATTTCCTGGTAGACCATGACATGTTCATGAAACGTAAGGATTTAATCTTCTCCGGCCGCACCCTGTTTGGTGCACCGGCTCCAAAAGGACAGGAATTAGATGACCATTATTTTGGTACTATTAAAGAACGTATTGCAGCTTTTATGAAAGATCTGAACATTGAGCTTTGGAAACTTGGAATCCTTGCAAAAACACAGCATAATGAAGTGGCACCTGCCCAACATGAAATGGCACCAATCTTTACAACTGCCAATATTTCGACCGACCATAACCAGCTCGTCATGGAAATGATGAAAAAAGTAGCAAAACGCCATAATCTGGAGTGCCTTTTGCATGAAAAGCCATTTGCAGGCGTGAACGGCTCCGGAAAACATAATAACTGGTCAATTGTTACGGATACAGGCATCAATCTGTTAGATCCTGGAAAGAAACCTCATGAAAACACCAAATTCTTATTGTTCCTTGCAGCTGTTATCCGGGCAGTAGATGAACATGCCGAGCTTCTGCGCTTGTCTGCCTCTAATCCTGGAAACGACCACAGACTTGGTGCAAACGAGGCTCCTCCAGCCATCATCTCCATCTTCCTTGGAGAACAGTTAGAGGATATCATTGAACAGATTGTAAGAGGGGATGTTTCTTCTTCTATCGAGGGACAGAGCCTTGATACCGGTGTCCATGTGCTTCCTGTGCTGAAAAAAGATGCAACGGACAGGAACCGTACTTCACCATTTGCCTTTACCGGAAATAAATTTGAATTCCGTATGCTTGGTTCTTCCATGTCCATTGCAGGTCCGAACTTTACATTGAACGCTATTGTGGCTGATGTTCTGGAGGATTTTGCAGATGAACTGGAAAAAGCGGATGATTTTGATGCTGCAGTGAAAGAATTGATTAAGAAAACCGTAACAGAGCATCAGAAGATCATCTTCAATGGTGATGGCTATTCAGATGATTGGATTGCGGAGGCAGAAAAAAGAGGTCTGCCGAATGTCCACTCCTTTGTCGAAGCAATTCCTTACCTTACATCAGAAAAGACCATCCAGATGTTTGAACGCCAGAATGTATTTACAAGAGCAGAATTGGAATCCCGTGCAGAAGTAAATTATGAATATTATTCCAAAACAATCAACATAGAAGCTAAGACCATGATCGACATGGCAAGCAAGCAGTATATTCCATCTGTTATTGAATATACCACCAGCCTTGCCGAATCCATTAACAGCATCAAGGCTGCATGCCCTTCTGCTGATGTAAGCGTCCAGACAGAGCTTCTTACCAAATGCTCCTCCCTTTTGGCAGAAGCCAGAAAAGCTTTGGTCGAGCTTGAAAAAGCCACA
>CADBMP010000408.1 GCA_902795775.1 uncultured Lachnospiraceae bacterium
ATGCCTCTTTTGCTGTTTCAATGGAAGCCAGATATCTGTCACTTGTCATGGAGGTGCTTCCAAACCTGGATTCAATCTGCAGCCTCGCCCGCAGGGAGGATGCCTCCAACCGCGCCACCTGGGACATGGCTTCATCCGCCAGACGCCCGAACTGCTTACCACCATGATATCTGCTAAAGATTTCCTTTGCTTTATTCATATCAAGCAGGTTTTCCTTTGTAAGCAATACTTTTTCCGGTGCTTTTAACATCTGGTATCCGCTGAAAAAAAATATCACCACGCTCATGGGCGCGATAAAAAGCGACAGCCCTGCACGTATGATCGACTCGTCCGTAGGGCGTAATGCCAAAAAGCCCTCTGAATAACTGACCACCACCACAAACGATAAAAGGATGGTCAAGCCTAAAAACGCTAAAATGCGTTTGGAATTATTTTTCATTCTGATCTTCCTTTCTTCTCTCCTGCTCACTTTATAATTTCTATTTACTGCGCACGTTTTTTGCTTAAGATAATATTACGAAGTAATATTATTATAGCATAAATTCTGTCTATGCAAAGATTTCTTTTTCCATCTCTTTAAAAGATACTCTACAGCTTCGCTCTCCGGGTATTTGTGGATATAACAAAAAACCTCAAATAAAATCATCTCCTCCGTAACCTCTTCAAACTGCCTTAAGTATTCCATTCCTGCAGCATCCTTTGTCCCGTCATAAGAACGGTCAATGCCAAAACTCCTCATGATTCCAAACAATGTCTCTGCCTTTTCCTTCGTGAGATAACCAAGCGATATCAGCTTATGGACAAAATCATATGCATTTAACGGTTTGTCCGGCTTTGTATATGGCGCACATTCATAGTCGATGACTGTTTCTGCCAAATCCACATAACTCTTTCCAAGACCGCTTTCCAGATGATGCGGCTGGTGAAGCACATGCCAGTCCTGAACTTCTTTCTGGTCAAAAAAGAGGTATAAAAGCAGCTTGTCCACATCATGTACTTCTGCGCGGTACAAAATCTCCTTCTTTAATGCCTCATCCGGTATAATTTTTTCCGCCACATACATAAATGCTTTCCTGTGACGGTACGTATATACACACCAGTTAAAATTTTTCATGCTGCCTTCATCTCCCCTCATATATGCATATATAATAAAACCACGAAGTGGTTTTATTATAACACACGAAACGACCGGACGGGAGATTTTTCTAAAAAAACATGCAAAACCACAAAGAACTGTTGTTTGTCTTTGCGCAAAAAAACGGACAGGGTTCTCCATAAGAAGAATCCTGTCCACCAGCTTATTTTGTCTATGCCGAAAATACGCAATACCTTTTTCTTTTCTGTATTCTGCGTGTTATATACCAGTTTGTACTGGTGATTCCGACAACGACCTTCCCGTAACATTTTTTATTCTCTGTGTTTCCTATCCTTACAGCCAGACAAAACCTACTGTACTGCAAGCAGACTTTCCTCCACCTCCTTGACCAGCTCAGGTGGATAATCACAAAAATCAACAATCTCCTCCGGGGTTTTCCCTTTCCTTAACATACCGGAAATCTTCTCCCAGTCTCTTTCTTGTCTGCCCTCTAGTCTGCCCTCCTGTCTTCCTTCTTGCCTTCCCTAATCCAGGATATCATCTGTTTCCAGATGCAAAATATATCCGCCCATAATCTCACTCACTCCTTCCGATGTTATGTACCAGTATAAAATTATTATACTTGCCTGAAAAATAAATTTCAAGTACCGCATTCCCCTCCTCACTCCAAAAACTCCGTCACATATTTCCGGTAATGGAGCGGCATCAGGTTTTTCTGAAGCTTTTCGTTTTTCCTTTCCTCTATTGCAATGGAATGAAAAAATGTCTTCCAGAGCTCCGGATAAACTTCCTCTGTTTCATTCAGCTTTTCTAAAATTTCAGATTCTGCTTCATTCAGGATCCGAATCTCTGTTTCTTCCTTTTTCTTGTATTCCTCCGGAATATGGATTCCGGCTTCATGATGGGTCTTATCAAAAATAATAAATAGTCCTTCCGGGAAACGATCCTTAAAATGCTCCAGCACCACCGGCAAGACCCTGTTTTCCGGTTCAAAGACCGCCAACATAAGAGACGGGGTTTGAAAAACCTCCTTGAAACGCAGAAATTCCAGTGAAAAATGTGCTTCATTCCCCACAGCCCTCTGCAACTCAAAGACACGTTTGACACAGGGAATCTGAAGCATATCACAGACCTTGTCGCCTGCTGGAAAACCATAGGTCAAAAACCGGTACACCGCATCCCCCCTGTCAGCCGCAGAGGATGAAACCGCATACATCATATAATGATATGCCCTCCATGAAATTTTCTCCCTGACCGACCGTGCAACTTTCTCTGCTTTTTCAGCATCCGTAGGCACTGTAACATACTCAGAAAACAGAAAAAACGTATTCTCCTCCCCCGGAATCTGTGGCTCAATCCGGATATAATCACGCCCATAACCCGAAACTCCCGCCTCATAAATGGCACTTAAAACACCGTCCGTACTGTCCTCACACTGATAAATCCGTACCGGCTTATCCACATCTACCCCCATGCTTCTTCCTCCTCCCCATCCTGACAATAAAAAATATCATAATTTCCTGCAAAATTCTCCCAATTATATTCATTGCACAATTTACCCTCTAACCAGCAGATTTTTGTTCACGAACTCCACCATGATACAAAAATACCATCTCCCATCCAGATGAATCCACCAAAATAACCTTCGGTTATTTGTGAAAAAAATTTGCTGAAATTGTCAGTCAAATCTGACAATTTCATGCTATTCAAAATTATTTTTC
>CADBMP010000409.1 GCA_902795775.1 uncultured Lachnospiraceae bacterium
CAAAAGGCTGAAGTTGACCAGCAAAAGGCTGAAGTTTACCAGCAAAAGGCTGAAGTTGACCAGCAAAAGGCTGAAGTTGACCAGCAAAAAAAATTCATTATCCATAATCTTATGGCAATTTGGGATATTCCGACAATTTCTGCTAAAACCGGTTTTTCCCTCAACGAAGTGGAAGCACTTGCAAATAAACAATAAAGAACAGGCAGGAACTGGAGATTACCTGTCCCTGCCTGAAAAGCACCTTTTGTACAACGCCAATTCTGCAGGCTTCATGCTTTAATTCTTGGAGGGCATTTTTTATCAGGACAATATTCCCTGAAACGACACCTCAAAGTGCATTGGCTCTGACACATCCAACAGATACTCCGGATGCACCTTCGCGCCCCAGCTGTCATCACCGCCCACACCCATCTGCGCCTTTGCAGCCCGGACAATGGTATGGTGCACCGCCGGCAGCTCATAAGAATGCTTTGCTGCCTCCAGCTCATGCGGCGTATAAGGAAGGACAGAGGCACTCATCTTATTTCCCGTAAACAAAAGCCCATATCCCTCTTTGTCCATTACCTTGAGGAACCGCACCTCCTCCTTCTTTCCACACTCCTGCGGTCTTAAATATCTCGCCATATTATCAGAAACCCTGTTTTCATAAATTCCCAGCTTTCCTCCACATTTTCTGTCCGCATATGTTTCTTCCGGTCCAAGCCCGTACCACTGCACATGGTCGAAAGACGCATCCATGGTAAACATGAATCCAAATTCCGGCATGTCATGAAGTTCCTTCACCGGTTCATAATCCATCTGCATGGTAACTGTTCCATCCGGGAAAATCAGATACCCCACATCCACACTGGAAACAGGCGAAGTAGAAAGAAGGAGCTGCAGCCGGATATATACTGAACCATCTTCATTTTCATCAATTTCAGGTCCCCTGTTCTTCCAGTATTCCTCTGTCCTGTGTTCCTGATACAGACTGGCAAGTTTCCACTGCGCATAATACTTTTCTGAACCGGCACCCCTGTCATTGTCCGTAGGGGCACGCCAGAAATTTGGCCTCGGAATATCAGCGAGCAGTTCCCTTCCTTTATAACAGTAAGACACAAGCCCACCACGCTCTCCAGAGAACAAAATTTCAAAATCCTCTCCCTTTACTCCAAAATTCTCTATTCCCCGAATAAGCTGAAGTGGCGTCTTTCCCTCTGAATCTGTCTTTACAGGCTGTTCTGCGGCATCATAAGAATATACCATCTGGCCGAACGCCACCTCATGCCCCTTCCCTGCCCATGGCACATCCTCTTTCAAATGGAAAGAAACAAGAATCGCATATTCTCCCGACCGCTTTTCCTGTCCATAAAACGGAAGCTCATATTCCTTTTCTGAAAGTGGTTCAACATCTGTTTCAAGCACCTTTTTTCCAATTACTTCCCCATTCAGCCGCCATTCTGCCACACAGTCATATACATTTGTATTTAAGAACAGATTTTTATTTTTAATAAGAAGTTTCTTCTCCTCCATGCAGACAGAAATATTCTGATAATTGAATTTTACCTCCTGCATCTTCGGGGAAGGCGTCCTGTCATCCCCGTAAACAATCCCGTTCCCACTGAAATTATAAGCGGTTGGGCGGTCGCCAAAATCTCCGCCATACGCCTGATAATCCTCACCGTACCGGTTTTTTGCCCAGAGCGACTGATCGATGTAATCCCAGATAAAGCCACCCTGATATCTCGGCTCCCTGTCTGAAAGGTCTGTATATTTATGCATCCCGCCACAGGAATTTCCCATTGCATGGGTATATTCGCAGCAGATGAACGGCTTTTCCTTATGTTCCTTTAAAAATGCCTCAATGTTTGCCACAGACGGATACATCTGGCTTTCCATATCACTTGTATCAGGATAACGCCTGTCATTGAAAATTCCTTCGTAATGAACCAGACGGTCGGGATCCAGCCGATGGAACAGATCCGTCATCTTCTGAATCACTGGTCCGCCAAAGGATTCATTCCCACAGGACCAGATCAGAATGGAGGGATGATTCTTGTCCCGCTGATAGCAGGAATTCACCCGGTCTAAGAGCATTGGCTCCCAGATTTCATTATTGCCTGGAATTACTTGGTCAATATGATCGATTGGATCGCTGATGACCCATGTTCCATGCGTTTCCATATTATTCTCTGCAATCAGGTAAATGCCGTACCGGTCACAAAGGTCATAAATCCGCACATCATCCGGATAATGGCTGGTCCGGATGGCATTGATGTTATTCTGCTTCATGGTCACAATATCCTGCAAAATCTCCTCATCTGAGACTGCACGTCCGGTTTTTGAGCTGAATTCATGCCGGTTCACGCCTTTGAATACAATTCGTTTTCCGTTCAGGCACATCAGCCCATCCTTCATCTCAAAACGCCGGAACCCCACATTCTGCGTAATCCGCTCTACAATTTCCCCACCTTTGTCAAATACCTCCAACGTCAATGTATAAAGGTTTGGCATCTCTGCACTCCAAAGCCTTGGTTCCTGAACAGCCCCGGACTTCATACAGAATGAATATGGTTTTTCTTCTGTTGAATAGATTTCAGAAGTATAAATTATTTTTTCGTTTTCTGCCGGGCCAGTCAGACTGAACCGAACTTTTCCTGTATTATTTAAAATCACATCCACTTCTATAGTGGCCGCTTTAAAATCTTCCTCCAGCAACGTCCTGATTTTTAGATCTTCTAAATGCGTTTCCGGTACATAATAAATATAGACCGAACGGAAAATGCCGGAAAACCGAAAGAAATCCTGGTCCTCGCACCAGCTTCCACTTGTCCATTTAAAGACTTCCACTGCCAGTTTATTTTCTCCCACCGTTACAAAATCCGTAATGTCAAATTCCGCCGGATCAAAGCTGTTTTCAAAATACCCGACATACTGTCCGTTCAGCCAGACAGCAGCACCGCTTTCCACGCCTTGAAAGGAAATCCTAAGGCTTTTCCCCAGATATTCCTCCGGCACAGTAAAATACTTCACATATTCTCCCACCGGATTGAATTTCTCCGGCAGCTCTCCCACCCTGACCTCCTCTTTTCCGTCCCACGGATACGCCGTATTGGAATAATGCGGAGCATCATACCCCTGCAGCTGCATATGCCCCGGCACATGGATTTCCTTCCATTCATGGCAGTCAAACTCCTTTGCTTCAAACCCTTTTGTCACCTCAGAAGGATTTTTGGCATACGAAAACTTCCATTCGCCATCCAGTGATAAAATCCGATTGGAAACAAATGTCTGCTCTGTCTGGTTGCTAAAAGGATTCCCTGAAATCCTCTTACAATATATGTGAAATTCCGCATGTGCAGGCAGACGGTTCTGTTCAAAAACCAATGGATCTTTTATGATTTCTGCTGAAAACCGCTTTACTCTTTTTTTCATATATGATAACTCCCCTTTCCACTTGTAACCTCTTTGTTCTTCCCTAAATATTCCTGTAACCGTTTAACCTTCCCCAATATCTCTGTAACCGTTTTGTCTTCCCTGAATATCCCTATAACAATTCAGGCTTGACAACATCCTTTCCTGTCATCAAGCCTGTCTCACCAGTCTTATTACCGTTCCGAACCCTGCTGTCCTGAAAGCAGCTGTTCCATCAGCAATAAACAGTTTCTCTATGCTTCCGCATACCCGTTTGGATTTTTACTCTGCCAGTTCCATGAATCGGCGCACATCTCCTCGATTCCATACTGTGCTTCCCAGCCAAGCTCTTTTTTTGCGAGGGAAGCATCGGAATAACAGGTGGCAATGTCTCCCGGACGTCTGTCCTTGATCTGATATGGCACTTCGTGACCACATGCCTTGGAAAATGCCTTTATCACATCCAGCACGCTGTATCCGTTCCCGGTTCCTAAGTTATATACCTTCACACCCGGATTTTCCTTAATCTTATCAATCGCTTTCACATGACCGATGGCTAAATCCACCACATGGATATAATCCCTGACACCAGTGCCGTCCGGCGTATCGTAATCATCCCCAAACACGCCCACACATTCCAGTTTCCCAATGGCAACCTGTGCCACGTAAGGCAGAAGATTATTTGGGATTCCCTTTGGATCCTCCCCGATCATGCCGCTCTTATGTGCCCCAATCGGATTAAAGTAACGCAGCAGAATCACGTTCCACTCCTCATCTGCGGTATGCAGGTCGGTCAAAATCTGCTCTAACATGCTCTTTGTCCAGCCATAAGGATTGGTTGGCGTTCCCTTCGGGCACTCCTCCGTAATCGGGATAAATGCCGGATCCCCGTAGACCGTAGCAGAAGAAGAAAAGATGATGTTCTTGCAGCCATGCTCACGCATCACTTCTACCAAAGTAAGCGTACCGGTAATATTATTTTTGTAATACTCCAAAGGCTTTGCCACAGATTCCCCGACTGCCTTTAAGCCTGCAAAGTGAATCACACAGTCGATTTTTTCTTTGGAAAAAATGTTCTCCAACGCAGCCTTATCTAACATATCATTTTCATAAAATGTCACCTTTTTTCCGGTAATCTCTTCAATCCGGTCTACTGCCTTTTTGCTGGAATTGTAAAGATTGTCTAAAATCACTACCTCATAGCCTGCATCTAAAAGCTCCACACATGTATGGCTTCCGATGTAACCCGCCCCACCGGTTACTAAAATTCTCATTTTTTTATTCTCCTTTCCTTTATCAAATATATCGTTTTTAATAATCCAGACTAAATAATATAATAGCTCGTACAACGCACGAGACTATTATATCATAAACAAGAAGAAAAGTCACGAATTGTCTTTAATGCCGGCAGCACATTCCCATCATAATCAAACAATGCCTGATTCGCCCACTCATTTCCTCCCGGTCCTTTTTCCCCAGTGTAGGCAAGTGCCGCATCCTCTGCCCAGCCGCAGCCCGGTACCGGAATCCAGCCGGGCTCCCAGTAATAAAAGCCCATGCCGCCCTTTACCCCTGCCACGCGCTCCATGACATCCTGCATGAAATCCGCCTGTCCCTGTTTTGTCATTGGATACGGAAGCTTCTCCACCAGCTCCGGCTTTGTCGCCATGCCCTTTCTTTCCGCGTCCGAAAGCTTTTCATACTCCTTGTAATCCTCCATGGTAAAGCCCATAGACACCTCGGCAATGCAGATTTTCTTTCCATACCGCTCTGCCATATCGTGCATGTTAAAGTCTAACTCCTCAAGCGTGCCATGCCAGAACGGATAATAAGACATCCCGATAATATCAAAGTCCTCCCCACGCTTTGTATATTCATCAAACCACTCCCGGTACATGCTGTTAAAACCACCGTTATCCAGATGAATCATCACCTGTGTATTTTTATCTGCAGCACGTACCGCGCGAACGCCTGCGCTCACGAATTTTGCAATGTTTTCAAACTCCGGCTTTTTCCCGTATGGCCACAAAAGACCATTCGTAATCTCATTTCCCACCTGCACAAGCTCCGGGAAAATCCCCTCTTTATGCAGCTTTGAAAGCACCTCGGATGTATAATCATAAACCGCCTTCTCTAATTCCGGTACAGAAAGCCCTCTCCATGCCTTTGGCACCGTCTGCTTCCCCGGATCTGCCCAGAAATCGCTGTAATGAAAATCCAAAAGAATACTCATATCATGCGCCTTTGCCCGTTTAGAAAGCGTAATGAGCTTTTCTAAATCATTCGTCCCTGCCCCATATGGCGTTCTATCCTCTGCATACGGGTCATTCCACAAGCGTAGTCTTACAGAATTACAACCATATTTTTTTAAGATATCAAGAAGCTCACCCTCTTTTCCCCCATCAAAATAGCGGGCTCCGCACGCTTCTTCCTCTATCAGCGTAGACACATCCATTCCCTTAATAAAGTCCATAACCACCTGGTCCTTTCTATCAAAAATTTTCCCTTCTCCTGTTTTTTCATTAACCGAACTTATGACTCTCTGCCCAAAATCTTGTGCATATATGGATTTTGGGCAGAGATTTATTTTGTCCGGA
>CADBMP010000410.1 GCA_902795775.1 uncultured Lachnospiraceae bacterium
GTACCTCGGTACAGCTACGTTTTCTTCCTTGTACTCTGGAAAATATCCTACGCAACCTGTTCAGTAAATTTATTTACAGTTCCTAATATATCTTTTTTTAATAATCTGGACTAAATGATATCTGCCAAAAATTCATATATGCAGGAGCTTTGGCTGATATCATAAGTTGGGCTGAAAAACCTCAATACTAAAGAATGTTTTTTGTGGAAAACTGAAAATATGCTTTGAAAAAGTACGGACTAGTGTTATAATCAGAATATAGAATTTATGTAATAAAAAAAGTTTATGCAGAATGTCTTTTTAATGGGAATAATTATGATTTTGCCTGCATGGGTTTTTGAAAAAAATGAAGGAGGAATTATGCTATTAAACACTTACGAAAAGGTAACAGAGTTATTTCAGGAGGGAAATGGTTATCTGAGTGCGGCCAGGCTTCGTGCGGCAAAAGTAACGACCGTCCAGATTAAAGAGCTTGTGGAAAAAGGAGTAATTGAAAAAATTTCCCATGGATATTATTGGCTGGTTGCGCCGGACAAGAAAAAATTAGAAAATTACGAAATGCTTGAGGTATGTCTGATAAACCGGAGAGCTGTGATTTGTGCAGACAGTGCGTGTTATTTTCATGGACTGATCAAGGAAAAGCCTGCAAAGCTTTCAGTGGCTACGTTGAAGACAGACCGTTCCAAGATGAATTTGAATTTTCCGATTACCAGGCATTATTTTTCTGATATTGCTTTTGAACAGGATCTGGAAGAAAAGGAGATTTCCGGAATCAAAATACGTGTGTATAATCTGGAGCGTAGCGTGTGCGACACCATTCGTTTCCGGAATGATATTGAAAAGAAAATTGTAGATCGGATTGTAAAGAATTATATGAAACTTGAGCATAAGGAGTTAGACAGGCTCCTTGCTTATGCAGATGCCATGCGTGTTGGAAAAATTGTCAGATCAAGCCTGGAGGCAGGTGCTGAATAAAGAAAGCAGAGGTTATTTCCGGTACGGCTGGCATTGGCAGATAACAGGTGACAGATTTTGACACAGGAAAGGGGAAAAAGATGAACGAAGTATATGGAAAATTGATGAAATGTTATGACTGTTTTCAGAAAAAAATTGATTTTACACCGGAAATAGCTCTTGTTCTTGGTTCGGGCCTTGGGGATTTCGCATCAGATATCAAGGTCGAGGCAGAGCTTGATTATTCGGAAATTGAGGGATTTCCTGTTTCTACGGTTCCGGGGCATGAGGGAAAGTATATTTTTGGAACCATTGATGATGTAAAGGTCGTGTGTATGAAAGGCAGGGTCCATTATTATGAAGGATATCCCATTACAGATGTGGTGCTTCCTATCCGCCTGATGAAGCTGATGGGGGCAAAGGTACTGTTCCTTACAAATGCTTCCGGCGGAATCAACGGGGAGTTCCATGCCGGGGATTTTATGCTGATTAAAGACCAGATTTCCTGTTTTGTGCCATCTCCTCTGATTGGTCCGAATATAGAGGAGCTTGGAGCAAGATTCCCGGATATGAGTGAAATTTATGATAAGGATTTAAGGAATGTCATCAAAAAGACGGCAATGCTTTTAGAGATTCCCCTGCAGGAGGGGGTCTATGTGCAGCTTACGGGACCAAATTATGAATCGCCTGCAGAAATCAGGATGTGCCGCACACTCGGGGGAGATGCTGTCGGCATGAGCACCGCATGTGAGGCGATTGCTGCCAATCACATGAAAATGAAGATCTGCGGCATTTCCTGCGTGTCAAATCTGGCAAGCGGAATTTCACCGAATCCGCTTTCCCATGCGGAAGTGCAGGAAACGGCAGACCGGGTGGCACCGCTGTTTAAGAAATTAGTGGCTGAGAGTATAAAAAATATACATAAGGCAATATCATAAAATATAGAGTTTTGGAGGAGGAGAATTTGAAGATTAGAATATACAATGCCAGAATCCTGACCATGGAGAAGGGAAGCGGGCTGTTCCAGGGAGAGATTCATATTGGGGATGACAGGATTACTTATGTAGGAGAGGAAAAAAACGCACCAAAGGGAGAATGGGACAGAGAGATTGATGCAGAGGGAAATGTACTTCTGCCGGGATTCAAAAATGCACATACCCATTCTGCCATGACATTCCTGCGTTCCTTTGCGGATGACCTTCCGTTACAGGAATGGCTTTATGAAAGAGTGTTTCCAATGGAGGCGAAGCTTCTTCCAGAGGATGTGTACTGGGGTGCGCTTTTAGCCAATTTGGAATATCTGTCGGGTGGGATTACGGCAAATTTTGATATGTATATGAAAAATGAGTCGAATGCAAAGGCATCCGTAGATTCCGGGTTCCGTACCGTACTTTGTGGAAGTATCAATGATTTTGGCGGAACCGTAGAGGAAATGGAAGAGGAATACCGTCATTTTAACGATTATCATCCGCTTATTTCCTATCAGTTCGGGTTCCATGCGGAGTATACCACAAAAAGAGAAATCTTAGAGGGGATGGCTGCGCTGGGACAGAAGTATCAGAAACCGGTTTATACGCATAATTCTGAAACAGAGAATGAAGTTGCAGGCTGTCTGGAGCGGTATGGCAGGACGCCGACGGCGTTCCTTAACGAGCTTCATATGTTTGATTATGGCGGCGGCGGATTTCACTGCGTCCATATGACAGACGAGGATTTACAAATCTGTAAGGAAAAAGAAATCTGGGTGGTGACAAATCCTTCTTCAAATTTAAAGCTTGCCAGTGGAATTGCTCCAATCAAGAAAATGCTGGATATGGGGATTGGTCTTGCAATTGGTACGGATGGACCGGCGAGCAATAACTGTCTTGACATGTTTCGGGAAATGTTTTTGGTTACTGCACTTCAGAAGGTGAAAGAAAAGGATGCCTCTGCAGTGGATGCTCTTGATGTGCTCCGGATGGCGACAGTAGGCGGGGCCGGGGCAATGGGGCTTACGGATTGTGATGTGCTGGCAGCAGGGAAAAAGGCAGACATTATCATGATTGACTTAAAACAGCCGAATATGCAGCCTTTGAACCATATTGCAAAGAATATTGTTTACAGCGGAAGCAAGTCAGATGTGAAAATGACCATGATTGATGGCAGAATTTTATACGAAAACGGAGTATATCATATTGGCATTGAGCCGGAAGAAATTTATGCGAAAGTCAATGAGAGCATAGGGCGGATGAAAAAGGAACATTAATATTGAGTTTTTATATTAGGAACTGTCACGAATTATTCTGCGCATAATGATTCATTAATTTTGTGACAGTTCCTTAATATTTAGTTTTTGTATTAGTAAAATAGCTTCTGTAAAAAAAAGATTGACAGGCGTAAAGATTGTGATATAATAGAAACAAATATATGAATAATTGTTCATATATAAATAAAACTTTGGAAGGATTTATGAAGAATAAATACCTTTTTGTGATTTTAAGGGAAAAAAGAATTGTGCAGGCTGTTTGTGCCAAAGCCCGGACAGCTTTTGCGGCAAGTGCTTCGGCAGGGAGGATGATTATGAAAAAAACATACAAAATTGAGGTGGATTGTGCAAACTGTGCAAACAAGATGGAAGAGGCAGCTAAAAAGACAGAAGGTGTAAAAGATGCTGTCGTGAATTTTATGACACTGAAAATGAAAGTGGAGTTTGAGGAGGGAAGAGAACCTTCGGAAGTGATGCCTGTGGTTCTTGAGAACTGCAAAAAGGTAGAGGACGATTGTGAAATCTTTTTTTAGAGGTTTTGTGTGAAAAATAATTTTTAATAGCATGAAATCGTCTGCACGATTTCTAAAAAGGTGCCTCAGCAGCAAGTGCTCGGCATGGGGGATTGTTATGAATAAAAAGCAGAAAAAAGTTTTAATACGGATAATGATTACTGTAGTTCTTCTGGTGACTCTGGTGCTGCTGCCTGTCGGGAATGAATATCTCCGGTTTGGTCTGTTCATGATTCCTTATCTGGTAATTGGTTATGATATTTTGCGCAAAGCAGGAAAAGGAATCCTTCACAGGCAGGTATTTGATGAAAACTTTTTGATGGCAGTGGCAACGGTGGGCGCAATTATTCTGGGGGAATATACCGAGGGCGTGGCGGTCATGCTTTTTTATCAGATTGGTGAGCTGTTTCAGAGCTACGCAGTTGGAAAGAGCCGCAAGAATATCAGCGAGCTGATGGATATCCGTCCGGATTACGCAAATCTGTATGTGGACGACGGGCAGACAGAGCGGGTGGAGCCGGATGAGGTGGAAACCGGCTCATTGATCATGGTAAATCCCGGAGAAAAAATCCCGATTGACGGAATTGTTGTGGAAGGAAATGCAGCGTTAAATACAAGCGCACTGACCGGGGAAAGCATCCCGCGGGAGGTAGAAGCAGGAGATGAAGTCATCAATGGCTGCATCAATATGACTGGCGTATTAAAGATTCAGACAACAAAGGAATTTGATGAATCCACGGCATCCAAAATTTTAGATATGGTCGAAAATGCCAGCTCCAGAAAATCAAGGTCAGAAAATTTTATTTCCAGATTTGCAAAATATTATACACCTGCAGTCTGCATTGGAGCTCTTTTTCTGGCTGTCCTGCCGCCGGTTTTCCGTATGGCATTTCTTAGGCTGTCTCCTTTATGGGGAATGTGGGTGTATCGTGCATTGACCTTTTTGGTCATCAGTTGTCCATGTGCCCTGGTCATCAGTATTCCGCTCAGTTTTTTTGCAGGAATTGGCGGAGCAGGCCATGAGGGTGTGCTGGTGAAAGGATCAAATTATTTAGAAGCACTGGCAAAGACAAAAACGGTTGTATTCGATAAGACCGGAACCATGACATTAGGCGTGTTCGAGGTGGCAGGCATCCATCACAGCCCGATGGAGGATAAGGGGCTTTTGGAGCTAACGGCTCATGCAGAGTGCCATTCTTCGCATCCCATCAGTAAAAGCCTGCAGGAGGCATATGGAGGAAAGATTGATCCGGGGCGTGTGACAGATGTGGAGGAAATTGGCGGAAACGGGATTTTGGCAGCCGTTGACGGAAAAAAAGTGCTGGTGGGAAATGGAAAGCTGATGGAACGGATGGGTGTTCCGTATCAGGACTGCCACGAAATCGGTACGGTGGTCCATGTGGCGGTGGATGGGGAATATGCGGGGCATATCCTGATTGCAGATAAGTTAAAACCTCATGCAAAAGAGGCAATCCTCTCATTGAAAAAATCCGGTGTTGCAAGGACTGTCATGCTGACGGGAGACAGAACCCGTGTGGCAGAGCAGGTGGCGTCAGAGCTTGGAATCGGGGAAGTGCATAGTGAGCTTTTGCCGGCAGATAAGGTTTCGATTGTGGAAAAGCTTTTGGCAGAACGGACAGGCAGTGGAAATCTTGCTTTTGCAGGGGATGGAATCAATGATGCGCCGGTGCTTTCCAGAGCGGATATCGGAATCGCCATGGGAGCACTTGGTTCCGATGCGGCAATCGAGGCAGCGGATATTGTCCTGATGGATGATGACCCGTTAAAAATTGCAAAGGCAATCCGGATTGCAAAGAAATGCATCCGCATTGTTTATGAAAATATTTATTTTGCCATTGGAATCAAAATCATCTGCCTGGTGTTTGGTGCTCTTGGTCTTGCAAATATGTGGCTTGCAATTTTTGCAGATGTCGGGGTCATGGTGATTGCCGTATTAAATGCGATTCGTGCGTTATTTGTGAAAAAAATATAAAAATATGTATATGAAAAAGAACACCAGTGGACAGATGGTGTTCTTTTGTTGAAAAGGAATTTTATTTATTTTCTAATATCATTTGGGTTTCATGGAAAGATATCTTGACAGGAGAGAACGAGAAGAAAACAGCGAATGTATAAAAATCCGGTGGAATATTGTTGAATTGGAAAGACAGCTAAAGGAATTGAAAGAAGCAAATCATCAGTAAAATGGTGTTTGCTTTTTTTGATGAAAACGAGAAGCGAACATATGATGATTTTATCCGATTGCTGAACAGATATAAGGGCAAAAAAATATTTAAAGAGGAACAGGAAGAAGTGAAGAAAATGTTTCTCATGCAATATATTCCAATCATAATATCGGATGCAATATCGCATAAACGAATTACAATGGATTTCCATAGCTATCTGCTAAATATGTTGAAAATTAAAGCAATTAAAGCTATATCGCAAAATGACAGTATTATCAATAAGAATAAGGGGTTTATTATTATGTATCGTATATGCGAATTAAATGTAGAAAGTGCTATTTGATATACGGAAAATGAAAATATTATAAGAAAAAAATGTATATCGGAGTGCTGGGGTGAGTTTATGGAAAGTGCGGGTTTATAAAAATCACAATGTAGTTTCCTAATTCACCTTGAGTTATCCCTCTGATAGATAAAAAATCGACTTTTCTATTTGCCAATCGCTTTTTTAGGAGTAAAAGTAACATTGAGAACCATATCCATTCCATCTGCAAGACGTTGAAGCAGTTTTATTGATGGATTTCTCGTTCCGTTCTCAAGCTTGCTAATTTCTGTTTGAGCAATTCCTGTACGTTCAGATAGTTCTTTTTGAGTTAAATTTTGAGATATTCTTGCATCAATCATAGCACGTATTAAATTCATTTCTGGCTGAACCTCATTATACGCCTGTGTAAATTCCGGATCTTCCATTCTTTTTTCTTTATAATCTCTTAATGTCATTTTATCACTCCTTTATTATTTTATTTCGATCAATCCAATCAGCACGTCTTTTTTCTGCTAACTCAATTTCTACACGTGGAGTTTTTTGCGTTTTCTTAACAAAGCCATTGGTTATTATTATTCTTTTTTCCGAATAGAAAAAATATAATGTTCTTGTAATGTTACTTCCAAATTTACATCTTAATTCAAAAATTTGATTTCATAAATGTTTTGAATAAGGCATTCCTAATTCATTTCCTTTTTCTTCAAGAAGTTCCATTAATCCAATAAGCTTTGCAGCCATTTTATTATCTAAAGAATCAAGAAAATCCTTTATTGGCTTTTCCCCATCTTCCGTTTCGTAAAATTCTACTTGAAACATAGTATATCCTTTCGTTAGTTCACTAATAATATTATATGAGATATATCTAATTATGTCAAGCAGATTTGCATAAAAATTAATAGTGCAATCGAATTTTATTTTAATATAATAATTCACAATGTCGTTGCTACAAGTTGGAATATACGAAATTACTTTATATATCTTAAAATGTCTTCTACTCTGCAATCTAAAATACTACAAAACAAATCAATAGTTACAGTAGAAATAGGAAGATTATGCTTTAATCTATGGAGCGTTGCAGGATTGATACCATGCTTATGAACAAGAGTGTACCAATTATCTTCTGATTTTTCTAATGTATTCCAGAATGGTTCATAATCAATCATACAATCTATCCTTTCCATAAATTCTATATTTATTGCTTTCTTTGAATAGATTGGATATAATAAACATATATTGAATTATAGGAGTAAATATGAATCATCTCGGAACAATAAGATTAGAAACGGACAGAATGACCGTCTGATGAAAATGGGACACAAGATTTGTTTCATGGCGGAGTATTATCTTCCGGATGTAAAAAGGCTGCATCCGATCAGGTGCGATTATGAGCTGCGGGTTTTGGAGCGAAAAAACGATTTCGACAGAAGAGTAGTTTCGGATTTTTCAGAGCTTTATCTGCCGGAATGGAGCAATGCCCTGTGCGAGGACAGGAAAGAACTGGATGTGCTTGGCATGGGGGCATATCATGAGGACAGGCTGATCGGCCTGGCAGGCTGTTCGGCAGATGCGGAAATGATGTGGCAGATTGGCGTGGATGTATTGCCGGAATACAGGAGACAGGGAATCGCAGCGGCACTGACAAGTGGCTTGGCGATAGAGATCATGGAAAGGGGAAAGGTGCCGTTTTATTGTTCGGCATGGTCGAATGTCCGGTCGGTACGGAATGCGGTTAAGAGCGGATTTGTTCCTGCTTGGGTGGAAATGACGGTAAAGCCGGAACGTATCGTAGATGAAATGAATTTGTAATGGGGAGAATCGCTTGGAGTTAAAAAATAAAAATGAAAATCTGTAATAATCTCTTGTATGATAGAATTAGCATGGGTATAATAAGGTAAGGAAAGTAAGGGATGAAAACGTGAGGTGATTTTATGGAATTAGCGAAGGTGACATCAAAAGGGCAGATTACAATACCGATAGATATCAGGAGGAAACTTGGAATAAAAGAGGGCAGCAAGGTTCTGTTTATAGAAGATGCCGGTCGGATTTATATTGCAAATTCGTCTATGGAGGCATTGCGGGAGGCACAGGAGGCTTTTCGGGGAGAGGCAGAACGGGTTGGATTGCAGAGTGAGGAGGATGTGGTTGATATGATTAAAGAGATACGGAAAGAAAGAATGGGTGAGAAATTTGCGAATCATGCTTGATACGAATATTCTGATTTCTGTGCTGTTGTTTCCGAGTGAGCGGATGAATCAGATGATGGACTATATCTTTAAGAATCATGAACTGGTACTTTCGTCCTATGTGGTGGAAGAGTTAAAGGATGTAGTGAACAGAAAATTTCCTAAAAAAGCCGGGGTGGTGGATGCATTGCTGGCAAAAATGGGTTATGAGTATGTTTATACACCGGACACGATTGATGAATCCTTATTTTCGATAAGGGATATGAAAGATTATCCGGTGCTGTATACGGCAATACTGGAGGATGTAGATGTTTTGATTACAGGAGATAAGGACTTTGAAGATGTGGATGTGGAAAGACCGGAGATAATGACACCGGGGGAGTTTGCATTTTATTATTTGAAGTAAGCAAGATTTTAATGTTGTAGTTTACAAATGAGCAGATAAATAAGGGTTTTAAGACGAAATAAGAACATATAAGAAACAGGAGAAATGAACAGCATGATATTACAGTGCAGTCATATAGAAAAATCATTTTTGGCAGAGAGGATTCTTTCTGATGTTTCCTTTCATATCAACGAAGGGGAAAAAGCGGCGGTCGTGGGGGTGAATGGTTCCGGGAAGACCACGCTTCTTCGGATTATTATGGGGGAATATTCCAGTGATGCAGGAGAGGTCATTATTTCAAAAGATACAACGGTGGGATATCTGGCACAGAATCAGGAATACGATTCCAGGCAGACCATTTACAATGAAATCAGAAGCGCAAAGCCTGAAATTGTGGCATTAGAGGAGGAGATTTCTGCTCTTTCCGGGCAGATAAACCATGCGGAGGGCCAACAACTGGATGAACTGGTGGCAAAGCTTGACCGGGCAAATGAAAGATTCCGCAGCTTAAATGGATACGCATATGAAAGCGAGCTTACCGGGGTGTTAAAGGGCTTGGGATTTAAGGAGGAGGAATTTGATAAACCGGTACATACCTTATCCGGAGGGGAAAAGACAAGGGCTGCCCTGGCGAAGATGCTTCTGGTGGCACCGGATCTGATTATCTTGGACGAGCCGACCAACCATCTGGACATGAATGCCATCCATTGGCTGGAGACCTATCTTTCCAGTTACAAGGGGTCAGTGCTTCTGGTGGCACATGACCGTTATTTCTTAGACCGGATCGTCGGGAAGGTCATTGAGTTACGGCAGGGAAAGGCAATGGTCTATCAGGGCAATTATACGGAATATCAGAAAAAACGAAGCCAGCTTTTAGAAGCAGAACGGAAGCATTATCTGAACCAGCAGGCAGAAATCAAACATCAGGAGGCTGTGATTGCAAAGCTTAAGCAGTTCAACAGGGAAAAGTCCATTAAGCGGGCAGAAAGCAGGCAGAAACAGCTGGATAAGATGGAACGCCTGGACAAGCCTGTGGAGGAAAAGACAGAGATGAATTTAAGATTTCATCCGAAATATCAGAGCGGAAATGATGTATTGTCTGTAGAGCATATGACAAAGGGCTATGACGGGGAGATTTTGTTTCATGATATTTCTTTTGAAATAAAGCGTGGGGAACGTGTGGCAATCATTGGGGATAACGGGACAGGAAAAACAACGCTTTTAAAAATTCTCAATGAAATAATAAAAGCAGATGAGGGTTCCTTTACATTGGGTGCAAATGTGGATATCGGGTATTATGACCAGGAGCATCACGTGCTCCATAAAGAAAAGACCTTGTTTGAAGAAATACAGGACACTTACCCGGATATGACAAACACAGAAATCAGAAATACACTGGCAGCGTTTCTTTTTACGGATGATGATGTGTTTAAAAAAATCGAGAGTTTAAGCGGTGGGGAAAAAGGGCGTGTTTCTCTGGCAAAGCTCATGTTGTCTGATGCCAATTTTTTAATTTTAGATGAGCCGACCAACCATCTTGATATGGATTCTAAAATGGTTCTGGAGGATGCCTTGAAGCATTTTGAAGGAACAGTGCTTTATGTTTCCCATGACCGTTATTTTATTAATCAGACGGCAACCAGAATTTTGGATC
Source organism: uncultured Lachnospiraceae bacterium (assembly GCA_902795775.1). Lineage (GTDB taxonomy): Bacteria > Bacillota > Clostridia > Lachnospirales > Lachnospiraceae > Butyribacter. The sequence goes on from CADBMP010000410.1 coordinate 10,445, forward strand.
TGACGAACCATACCGTACTGAATTATATCGGGAATTTTGATTATTATCTGGAAAAAAAGGAAGATATGGAGAAGGCGAACCGGGAAAGCCTGCAGGCTGCATCTGGAAAGGCAGGGAGCCTTCCGGGAATGGCTGGTAAAGAAAATACCGGAGAGTTTCCGGCTGTGGACGTTGCTTCTGACGGGGCAGGCAATCCTTCGGGAAAATTATCCTGGGAGGAGCAGAAACGGGAGCAGGCAAGAATACGCAAGATTTCTAACACACTTCAGAAAACAGAACAGGAAATTGAACGTCTGGAGCAGGAAAATGAAAACATAGATAAAGAGCTCTTAAAACCGGAAGTGGCGACCAATTACGTAAAGCTTCAGGAACTTTCCGGGAAAAGGCAGGAAAATGAAAAACGGCTGGAAACACTGATGGAGGAGTGGGAGGAGCTTTCCGAGCAGTTATAAAAGCACAAAAATAAAAAAGAAAAGAGGAGAAAAAACATGCAGAGAGTGGAAAAATTTTTAAAGGATGCAGAGACGTATTATTTAGCAACGGTGGATGGGGATCAGCCAAGGGTCAGACCGTTTGGTACGGTGAACATTTTTGATGGGAAACTGTATATCCAGACAGGAAAGTCAAAGGCGGTGTCAAAACAGATTCATGCAAATCCAAAGGTGGAGCTGTGTGCCTTTAAGGATGGAAAGTGGCTGCGCGTGGCAGGTGAGCTTGTGGAGGATGAGCGCATAGAGGCAAAACAGGCAATGTTAGATGCGTATCCGGCGTTACAGGGGATGTATTCTGCAGACGATGGCAACACAGAGGTATTTTATTTTAAGGTCGCTGTGGCAACGTTCAGTTCCTTTGGCGGTGAGCCGGAGGTTGTAAAATTCTGACAGAGGTTTCATATTTTGTTCAAAAAACGGTGTTATAATATACTCACGAGAGAAGATTTTGCTCGTGAGTATCTTTTTTATGTACAGGGGCAGAAGGCAGAGCCTCTGCCCAAAGAAA
>CADBMP010000411.1 GCA_902795775.1 uncultured Lachnospiraceae bacterium
GAACCATTGCCAGGATGAAATGAAGAAGGCTGTTAAGGCTGGATACTGGAACCTGTTCTCATTCAATCCTGCACTGAAGGCAGAAGGAAAGAATCCGTTTACCTTCACATCAGAAAAGGGTGTAGACTTCTCAGGATACCAGGAATTCCTGAACAACGAGGCGCGTTATACACGTCTTATCAAGCCGTTCCCAGAGCGTGCGGATAAGCTGTTCAAGGAATCTGAGGAGGCTGCAAAGGCTAGATATGAGCACTTGAAGAAGTTGGTAGAGCTTTATTCATAAAAATCCTTCTGCAAAATCGTATAGCTTTTAAGCTGTGAGTTTCTAAAAAGATGCAGTTTTAGGAAAAAGATAGCGGAAAATAAAAGACCAGTTGTTTCCGAAAGGGGATGGCTGGTCTTTTTGAGTATTTTCACAAAATGACGGGACCTGCCTGGTATTCTGTGGGAAGGACCTGCTTTTTTTTCTGCATCTGCACCTGCCGGTAAAGGCTGGCGGCAAAAAGATCCCTTTCATAAAGTTTCCCTGCGTCACAATCTGCGGAAAGCATTTTCAGGCCGTCCGCAGGCTTTGTGATGACGGGGATTTTTTTAACCTGGCGCAAAAGATGGCTTTTCTCCTTCCGGAAGCCAAGAAGTCTGGCATAAGGCACACAGGAAGAGGCAGGAGTCCGGATATCCAAAAGCAGATGAAAAAGAAGCCTGCTGATTCTGCTGTAAGTAAATTGCTTTGTTTTTAACAGCTCCGTAAAGGCAGAAACGCTTTCATATTGATTCAATAACGTCTGAATGCGGTGGTACAGTGCACGGTTCATATCCAGAATCGAAAAATCATCTTCGGAGAGATGGAGCAGCCGGTAATACAAAAGAGTGGAAAAATCATCTTCCAGAACAGGATAACGGGCAGGATTTTTTTCCAGAAGCTTCCATACCGGTTCCGGAAGATAATCTGCGGCAGATGCCGGCAGGCTGCTTTCTTGTCTATCAGGAAAAAGAGCGCGGAGTGCAGAAGCAGAAGCAAAAGAGGAATCTTTTGGAAAACCTGTTTCATGGTAGCCTGCGTCCGTCCGCCGGATGCATAATGGCTCCAGCGTGCTGTGCTCCTTGGCAAGTGCCTTTAAATATTCAATGGCAAGGATGTTGTTTGGTGAAGAAAAGATTTCTGAAAAGGCGTGCGTTGTCTGGCAGGAAGTTCCGGAAAGGTCAGGAAAGGCAAGCTTTAGGGCTTGTTCCCTGGCTTTTGGGTAGCTCATGCCTTCAGATACAAAAGCATGGATTTTTTGTTCAAGCTCTGCAGGAGAGTCCGCAAGCACGTCTGCAATTTTTTTTAACAGCGAAAGCTCCCCACATTCTGCTCCAAAGCAAAGACCGTCCACAAAGCCCAGGGAAGAAAGCAGGGAAATCCCTGCTGAGGCAAAATATTCTGCGCTGGCACAGGAAAACGTGGCCGGAAGCTCAAAGACAAAATCCGCACCGCAGGAAAGTGCCATTTCTGTCCGTAAATATTTATCCGTAAAGGCAGGCGCACCACGCTGGACAAAATCACCGCTCATGACAATAACAACATGTTCGGCACCGGTCAGCTCTTTCGCTTTTTCTATCTGGTATCTGTGACCGTTGTGAAACGGGTTGTATTCTGCAATAATGCCAATGGCGTTCATGGGGATGCCTCCTGTTCTGTATATATAGTTTGGTCCTGTCACAAAACATGAACCATGATACCCTCAAATCATATCATAAAATCATTCTGGATTACAATAATAAGAAAGATATATCTGTTAAACATAAAATTGCCCTGGATTACAATAAAGAAACTTCGGACAGTGCGGGACGGAATCCGTCATATGGTGTATATCTGCCATGTCATTCGTCCCAGAAAACGTGCTTTTCGTGTCAGATGGCTTGTTTTTGAACAATAAAGTGGTATAATTGTCTTGTGCTTCGCACAAGCCATTCGGAGTTTGCAAAGGCAGCAAACTCTGTTATGTCCATCGCTTGCAAGCAAGCTTTGAAAACATGGACATTATTATGGTAAATTGTCTTGTGCTTCGCACAAGCCATTCGGAGTTTGCAAAGGCAGCAAACTCTGTTATGCACAAAAAACGTGCGCAGAAGCTCAGGCAAATTAAAAGGAGGGATTTTATTAGTAAAGCAGAAAGAAAACAAAGGAAAAGGCGGTTTCTGACAGCATTATTGCTGGCAGTAGTGTTGAGCTTTGCCAATTGAGCCGGGGCCGGGGAAGGTGTGCAAAGCTTTTATCCTGCAGTAAAGATGGGCAGCTCCTTCACAGGCGGGTATCCGGATGCAGAACATGAGGTTCGAGCGTAATTACGGTTGAAGCAGAGGAAGACAAGATGTATGCCGGGAAGACGAAGTATTACTACCGGGTACGTTCATGCAAAATAGAGAAAACGGCAGATTCAGAAAAGACGACCAAAATCTATTCAGACTGGGGACTGATCAAACCCTATAAACTGCCGTAATAAAGTGGAATAAATGCCTCATCATTCATGGAGATTCACGTAAGGGATGGTGGGAAAAGTCCTGCAGGCATGGAATCCTTGTCTGCGGGGCTTTTTTGTATGCACACGGTATCATGCGGAAATTAGAAAAAGGAGGAAACCAATGGTTATTATTTTGTTTTTGCTTTTGTTTATGATAGCGGTGGGCGCATTATTCTTTTTCTGGAACCGTTTCCACAGGTTCCGTTTTATACAGGAAATGGCGCAGGAGCATAAAAAACGTTCCTGGCTTGTGGCATTTCTGCCTGTGTCTGTGCTGGTGCTCCTGTTTTTCTTAAAGCCGGTATATGCAGCCATTATATCCCTGCATCTTCTGGTGTTTTGGATATTTTGTGATTTTGCTGCATGGGCAGTTAAGAAAGCAGGGGGAAGAAAGCTTTTCGTAAAAGTACGGCAGGAGCAGACAAAAAAAACTGCAGGGGAGATGCCTGAAACTACGAAGGCATCACAGGAAATATATTTTTCCGGGATTTTTGCCCTTCTTATTACGGCGGTGTATCTGGGCATTGGCTGGTATTATGGGCACCATGTGTTTGAAACGCATTATGCGCTTTTCACAGAAAAGAGTCTGGGCAGGGACAGCCTGCGCATTGTGCAGGTGTCAGATGCGCACATCGGGAGCACCTTTGACGGGGACGGCTTTGCAGGGTACATGGAAAAAGTGCAGAAGACAGAGCCTGATCTGGTGGTGATTACCGGGGATTATGTGGATGATGATACAAAAAGGGCAGACATGGTCCGGGCGTGTGAATCACTTGGAACGTTGAAAACGACATACGGTGTTTATTTTGTATATGGAAACCATGATAAGGGATATTTTGAAACACGGGATTTTACGGCAGTGGAGTTAGAGGAGGAGCTTCAGAAAAATCATGTGTCGGTATTAAAGGATTCTGTGGCGGTGCTGAATGAAGAAATTGTGCTGATTGGCAGGAAAGACCGTTCGGACCCGAAAAGAAAGAGCATGGAGGAGCTTTTAAAGCTGTGTGAGGAAGGGACAGGAAAAGAAATAGAAGAAAACACAGGGAAATATATCATTGTGCTTGACCACCAGCCGCATGATTTTGATGCGCAGGAGAAGGCTGGCGTGGA
>CADBMP010000412.1 GCA_902795775.1 uncultured Lachnospiraceae bacterium
TGCAAATACGCCGGCATTGATTTTAGATGAAGCGACCAGCTCCATTGATACCAGAACGGAAAAGCTGGTACAGCAGGGCATGGACCGGCTGATGGAGGGCAGGACGACTTTTGTGATTGCCCACAGGCTTTCTACGGTCCGCAACAGTGACTGCATCATGGTGCTTTCAGACGGAAATATTATTGAACGTGGCAGCCATGATGAGCTCTTGGAAAAGAAGGGAATGTATTATCAGCTCTATACGGGGAATCAGGTGACCGCATAGGAAAAAAATACTTTTAGCAATGGAGGAGTTTTATGTATCAGTTTCTTTTAAATTACATATCATCAGGACAGGTGGCAGTTTTAGGTGTCCTGTTTGGGTTTTTGCTTACTTTTTTATGTCTGAGGTTTCCATTTTCATTTCTTCCCAAGGATCAGGGAAGGCTTTATGCGGTGGATGGTGCAAAATCAAAGGGAAAAATACGTGGGGTGGGGCTGGTGCTTACAGTGACATTTATTATCAGCACACTTTTATTCCTGCCGTTTAACAGGGAATATATTGTATATTGTATTCTGTTATTTGCCATGATGTTAAGCGGATATCTGGATGATGCAGCCAAAAATCCATGGAGTGATTACAAAAAAGGAGCCATCGACCTTGTACTTTCTATTCTGACCATGTGGAATTTTTTGAATTATAATGGAACCACCATCCGGCTTTTTTCCAATAACATAGAAATTCCGGTGCCGGTATATTTTATTCTGGGCGTGGTCCTGATCTGGGTATCCATTAACGTAACGAACTGCTCTGACGGGGTAGACGGACTTTGTGCAAGCCTGTGCTGTGTGGTGTTTACTTCCTTTTCCATTCTGTTTTCCAGACAGCTGGGAAGTTATGGAGAAACCTGCCTTGTGTTGGTGGCAATTCTTTTGGCATATTTGTGCTTTAATTCAAAACCGAGCAGTATGTTAATGGGGGATGCCGGTTCCAGGGCACTGGGTTTTTATCTGGCAGTGATTGCCATGAAGTCCGGCCATCCGTTTATATTTTTAATTCTTGCTGCAGTAATCATTGTGGATGGCGGAATCGGGCTGGTGAAGATTTTTCTGCTCAGGTTCTTCAAGATTTCCATTTTGAAGCACACAAGGACACCACTTCATGACCATGCAAGGAAAGGAAAAGGCTGGTCAGATACACAGGTAGTCTTCCGGTTTTCAATTATACAGATTTTGTGTGCAATGGTAGCAAATTTTTTGTTGTAAGGAGTTTCAGTTTCCTAAGATAAGAAGGGAGGAAGGCAGAGTGAGAAAGCATCCAGGGTATAAAATGATGAAAAGAACGGCAGGAAAGATTTGCTGTCTTGGATTTGCAGGGGTACTGTTATGTTGTTCTTTAATTTGGGGGACAGGCAAGAAATATGCTTTGGCAGAGCAAGATACAAAAACTTCGGATGCCGGTAATATATTGCTTGGAGGAGGTGCTGCCGTAAGCGGACAGGTGGAAAGCCTAGGCTATGCAACACAGCTTTATGATGCAACGAACGGTCTTCCGACTTCTGATGCAAATGCAATTCTTTCTGCCAGTGACGGATTTATCTGGATAGGCGGCTATAGCGGACTCATACGGTATGATGGGACAACCTTTGAACGTCAGGATTCTTCAAGCGGTGTGACAAATGTGAATGCCCTTTATGAAGACAAGAAAAAACGTTTATGGGTCGGAACGAACGACAATGGTGTGGTGATGCTGGAAGAGGGGAAAAGTGTACACTGGGGATATAAAGAAGGGCTTTCTGCTTCTTCCATCTGTGCAATTACAGAGGATGGGGATGGAAATATTTTTGTCGGTACAAAACAGGGGATTTTCTGTATTGATGATGACGGTACCGTTGCTGTGCCGGATGCCCCACAGTTAAGTTCTGCATATATTCTTTCCATGAAAACAGGGGAAGGTGGAGCTATTTACGGAAATACAAAAGATGGTGCTGTTTTCTGCATCAGTAAAGGAAAAGTGGTGTCTTTTTATTTTGGTGATGATATGGGAATTGGACATATCACATCCCTTTTGCCGGTACCGGATGAAACAGGCAAAATCTATCTGGGAACAAATTCCGGTGCCATTTATTTGGGAGACTTTGCTGATAATCTGAAGAATCTGAAAAAAATACCGGTTTCCTTAACAGATGGAACCGTCACATCTATTAACAGCATAAACCTTGCAAGTGGAAGAATCTGGCTGATCTGCGAAAACACCATTGGTTATCTGGATGAAAACAATGAATTCCACCAGCTTTCCAATCTGCCAATGGAATCCTCAGTAGGTTCCATGATTGAAGACTATGAGGGAAATTTATGGTTTACATCGAACAGGCAGGGAGTCATGAAGATTGTGGCTAATAAATTTTCTAATGTTTCAGAAGCGGCAGGATTAAAGGACGAGGTTGTAAATTCAACCTGTCTGCATGATGGAAAGCTTTACATTGGAACAGATACAGGACTTCGGATTGCTGACGGTGAACAGCATGTGACAGAGGACGAGCTTCAGAAATATCTGGGGGAAACAAGAATACGCTGTATCATTGAGGATGCCGGAAAAAATCTATGGATCTGCACTTATACAAATGGAAAAGGGCTGGTCTGCTATACTGCAGATGGAAAAATAAAAAGCTTTACAGAGGAAGACGGTCTTTTGAGCAATGAAACACGCGGGGCTGTACTGGCTTCTGATGGTTCGGTCTTAGTGGCCACGAACGGCGGTATGTGCGTGTTTAAAAACGAAAAGCTTGAAAAGAGCTACGGGGCAGATTCCGGAATCAACAATACAGTCATTTTATCTGTTGCGGAGGGTGAAAACGGGATATATTATCTGGGAACCGATGGAGATGGCATGTATGTGGTGGATGGAAACAATGTGACCAGAAAGGGACGTGATGAAGGACTGACAAGTGATATTGTCATGCGCATAAAAAAAGATACAAAGCGGGGCGTATACTGGCTGGTGACATCGAATTCGATTGAATATATGAAAAATGGAAA
>CADBMP010000413.1 GCA_902795775.1 uncultured Lachnospiraceae bacterium
TAAGGAGCGTTAAAAAGCATGGGGGAAGATATAGAAAGGCTTAGGGAGCTGACAGCAAAGCTGGATGAGGCTGCAAGTGTTTATTATCAGGGCAGGGACGAGATCATGAGTAATTTTACTTATGATTCACTTTATGATGAATTGGTGCAGTTAGAAGAAAAAACGGGAATTGTTCTGGCAGGAAGCCCTACACAAAGGGTGGGATATGAAGTCCTTAGCGAACTTCCAAAGGAAAGACATCCTTCACCAATGCTTTCTCTGGATAAAACAAAGGATGTTGAGGCACTGGCTGCATGGATGGGGGAAAAGGAAGGACTGCTTTCCTGGAAGTTAGATGGTCTTACAGTGGTTCTGACATATGAAAATGGAGTGCTTGTCAAGGCTGTTACCAGAGGAAACGGGCAGATTGGAGAAGTCATTACGAACAATGCAAGGGTATTTAAAAACCTGCCTCTGGTGATTCCGTTCAGGGAAACGCTTGTGCTGCGTGGGGAAGCGGTTATTCCGTATTCAGAATTTAAAAAGCTCAATGAAGAACTGCCTTTGGAAGAACAGTATAAAAATCCAAGAAATTTGTGCAGCGGCTCGGTCAGACAATTGAACAATGAAATTACAGTAAAAAGAAATGTAAGCTTTTTTGCGTTTTCTCTGGTTTCTGCAGGGAATGTTGATTTTAAAAATTCGCAGGAAAAAAAGTTTATGTTTTTAAAGGAGCAGGGCTTTCATGTGGTAGAGTACCAGCGTGTCAATGCCGCCAATATCAGGGAGATGGTGCAAAGGTTTGCTAAGAAGGTACAGGTAAATGATTTTCCGTCGGATGGTCTTGTGCTTTTATATGATGATATTGCGTATGGGGAGTCTCTGGGAACAACTGCAAAATTTCCCAGAAATGCAATCGCATTTAAATGGGAAGATGAAACGGCAGATACAATTCTTAGGAAAATTGAATGGAGTGCTTCAAGAACGGGGTTGATCAATCCGGTTGCAGTATTTGATCCTGTGGAGCTGGAAGGAACAACGGTAAGCCGCGCGAGCGTGCACAATCTAAGTATTGTAAAGCAGCTGCAGCTGGGAATTGGGGACACCATTCGTGTGTATAAGGCGAATATGATCATTCCGCAGATTGCGGAAAATCTTACAAGGTCTGGAAATGTGAAACCGGCTTCCTGCTGTCCGGTCTGTAAAGGAGCTGCCTCCATAAAGAGGGTAAATGATGCAGAGGTATTGTTCTGTGAAAATCCGGATTGTCTGGCAAAAAGAATCAAATCGATTTCCCTGTTTGTCAGCAGGGATGCTGTAAATATTGACGGGATGAGCGAGGCGACCATTGAGAAATTCATGGAAAAAGGCTTTTTGCACCGTTTTGGGGATCTGTTCCGTTTGGAAGAGCATAAAAAAGAAATCATAGAAATGGAAGGCTTTGGGGAAAAGTCTTATGAAAAGCTGCAAAAGAGCGTAGAAGCTGCCAGGGTGACAACAGTTCCAAGATTTTTATACAGCTTAGGGATTCCCGGAATTGGTCCGGCAAATGCAAAGCTCATCAGCAGGGCATTTGCCGGTGATTTTGACCGGATCATGCATGCAGCAGCAGAGGAGCTTGTAAAGATAGAAGGAATTGGTGATGTAATCGCAAATGATGTGGAACGTTTTTTTAAGGACAAAGAACATCAGGAAATGATTGAAGATTTATTATCGGTTCTGACGTTAAAAGAAGAAAGCGGGAACGGACCGGTTTCCGATATGGAGGGAATGACTTTTGTAATTACGGGGACACTTGCGCATTTTGAGAACCGGAACGAATTACAAGAACGGATTGAAAGCAGGGGTGGAAAAGTGGCTGGTTCCGTTTCAAAGAAGACAGCATATCTGATCAATAACGACAGCATGAGCAATTCTTCAAAAAATAAAAAAGCAAAGGAGCTTGGAATTCCAATACTGACAGAGGAGGAATTTCTAAAAAAATTTGAGTAAATACAGGATTGCAGTGTTCGCTTTAGAGAGAGTATCAGAACACCGTTTATGGGCAAATGCGAACTTCTTACCAGGGGGATATGGGAGTGGTGACATCATGAAAAGAATGGAGGGAATGATATGCCAATCAAAGTGAAAAATAATCTGCCGGCAAAAAAAGTAATGGAAAAGGAAAATATCTTTATGATGGATGAGATACGGGCGGTTTCGCAGGATATCCGTCCATTACAGATTGCTGTCTTGAACCTTATGCCGTTAAAGGAGGATACAGAGGTCCAGCTTCTCCGCAGCCTTTCCAATTCTCCTCTGCAGATTGTGGTTACTTTTTTGACAACGGCATCTTACATTGGCAAAAATACACCGGAGAGCCATTTGAATGAATTTTATAAAACGTTTGATGATGTGAAGCACCAGAAATTTGATGGGCTGATCATTACAGGTGCGCCTGTGGAGAAGATGGAATTTGAGGAGGTGCAGTATTGGGAGGAGCTGACCCATATCATGGACTGGTCAAAGACAAATGTGACCAGTACCTTTCATATCTGCTGGGGAGCGCAGGCAGGTCTTTATTATCACTATGGCGTTCATAAAAAGCTTTTGGACAAAAAGGTATCCGGTGTGTATGAGTTTCGTGCACATCATAGAAAGGAACCTTTGTTAAGAGGATTTGATGATGTTTTTTTTGCGCCGCATTCCAGATATACGGCTGTATCACATGAAGAAATTGCAAATTGTGAAAAACTTCGTGTGCTGGCAGATTCTGAGGAGTTAGGAGAGTGCATCGTTATTTCAAAGGATGGAAAACAGATCTTTGTGTTAGGACATCTGGAATATGACCGGCTGACCCTGGATAAGGAATATAAACGGGATGTGAAGAAAAATCTTCCGGTTGAGCTGCCGTATAATTATTATCCGGAGGATGACCCGGGAAAAAGACCGTTGCTGCGCTGGCGCGGTGCCTGTAACGCAATTTACTCAAATTGGATCAATTATTATGTATATCAGGAAACCCCATATGAGTGGGAATAGAGCCATTCGGAGTTTGTAAAAACAGCAAACTCAGTAATGCGAAAAAAAGGAGCCGCTATTCTGGCAGCTCCTTTTGTCATAGTTCACACATGCGTGTGGACTGCACCCTCTTTTTTCTATAAATGATAAAGCTTTTATTTTTTGTCCTCTGCTTCTAATTCGCTGGCACAGAATGCACATTTTGTGGCTCCCAGTGGAATTTCAGAAAGGCAGTGCGGACAGATTTTTGTTGTAGGAGCAGGTGTTTCCTCTGGTCCTACAAGCTTGTTTTTGCCAAGATTCGTCAGGGTATTGACTGCCTTTACCATCAGGAAAATGGCAAAGGCCATAATTAAAAAGTTGATGATGGCAGAAATAAAATGTCCGTAATTGATGGCTTGTCCGCCAATCAAAGGGATGGTTCCATGAAATTCGGCACCCCCTAAACAGCCGATGATGGGATTTATAAAGTCATCGGTAAAGGCGGTGATGATATCGCCAAAAGCAGCACCGATGATGACACCGACTGCCATGTCCATTACATTTCCTTTTAAGGCAAATTCTTTAAATTCGTTGATAAACTTTTTCATAAGTACCTCCTGTTTTTGTAGTAATACAAACATTTATAAGTATAGCATTAAACATTGCAGAAATCAACATGGAAGCAGATTTATTTGCTGACATTTCCAAAGACTTTTGTTATACTTAGAAATGTAGATGATGAAACTAAAAAAGCAAAAAATGGATTGAATTTTTGGGATAGGAGAATCAGTATGCTTGTAACGGAACGATGTGTAAAATGCCTTTATGGCAGGCAGGAGGCGGTTTCAAAGGATGAGGATTATCTTTCTGAGATCAGACAGATTTTAAACAACCGGGGCGAGATGGATTCTGCACCGTATATGGTATATCTTTTTAATCAGGTATATGAAAAGAAATATGGAAAAAAATACAGCTTTGAAAAAGAAAAAAAAGAATGTAACGATTTTGTGCTTTCCATGCAGGAAAAACTGAGGAAAGAGCTAAGGAGGGCAGATGATCCATTGGAACGGGCACTTTGTTTTGCACGTATCGGAAATTATATGGATTACGGTGCATTAAAAGAAGTCGATACCGATGCGTTTTTAAAGCTTTTATCGGATGCATCCTGGAGCAGCCGGGATCATGAAGTATATCAGTCCTTTTTGGAGGAGTGCGGGAGGGCGGAACATTTTCTGCTGATTGCAGATAATTGTGGGGAAATCGTATTAGACAAGCTTCTGCTTGAAATTTTGAAAGAGCGGTTCCCGAAGTTAGAAATAACCGTCATGGTGCGAGGCGGAAAGGTCTTGAATGATGTGACAGCAGAGGATGCAGAATATGTCGGGCTTCATGAAACCGCAGATATTATTACAAATGGAAAGCCATTATCCGGCACCGTATATCATTTACTTTCTGATGAAGCAAAAGAGGTTTTTGAAAGGGCAGATGTCATTTTGTCTAAGGGACAGGGAAATTTTGAGTCGCTTTCAAGGCAGGGGCATCATGTGTTCTATATGTTTTTATGCAAATGTGATTTATTTACGGAGAGATTTCAGGTACCCAGATTTACGGGGCTCTTTCTGGAAGAAGGAATTCTATCCATTCATGTAAAGGTAGATGAGTGCTTTGATGTCTGCGGGAATGATGTTACAGTAAATCTTGTGAATTTTCATGGAACAGCAGAATCTGAATTTTTTACCGGCCGCATTTTAGCCGGAGGTGTTGATACGCAGATATATAAGAAAGAGGAGCCTGGGAGGCTGTCTGCAAGATATATGTTAGAGGGTACGGATAGTACCGGAGAAAGCTGCCGTATCTTTATTGAGAACAACGGAGTGAATGAAGATGGGATAATTGTCACGAATCCCCGGATAATAACAGATAGCAAGGTACTTTCCTGGATGATGTCTTCCGAAATGGAGGGGCGCGTACTTAGTGGAGAGGATGGACTTGTCATAAAGCTTTATCAGAAAAAACGCAGGCAGCAAATTTAATTTGCTGCCTGCGTTATGCACACGTCCGCATATGGAAATTTTGCAGCAATGTACAAGGAGGGTGAATTGTTACCTGATCATTTTTGTTCTGAGAGAATGCGGTTTCCTTTTAGACCTCAAACAATAACTCTGCATAAGTCGGAACCGGCCAGAAATCTTCATCCACTAACATTTCCAGCTCATCTACAGGTTTTCTGAGCTCGCCCATTTTTACAA
>CADBMP010000414.1 GCA_902795775.1 uncultured Lachnospiraceae bacterium
AAATCTGCAAGAAAGATTTTTGATTACCAGAATGGGAGCTTCAAAATTATATGCAGAAAGAATACGGACAAGGATAATTCAAGCTGTAGGTAGATGCTCTAGAAATCCAAGTGATTATTCTATCGTTTGTGTAATTGGAGATACTATTCAAAATGATTTGACAAAACCGGAAAAGATTAAGCAATTTGCTCCAGAATTAAGAGCTGAAATTCAATTTGGACTAGAAAATTCAGTGGATTACTCAAGTGTGGATGATGTAATAGAACAGGCTAGAGATTTTTTGGAGAGAAATCAAGTATGGCAAGGAGCAGAAGAGTATATTGTTGATTTAAGAAATGGATATTGGAATGAAGAAAATAAAGTAGAAAAGCAGATAAATGAAAAACTACAGGAATCAGCAATTCAGGAATTAAAATTTCAATATGCGCTATGGAAAAAGGATTATAAAACTGCGTATGAACATGCTTGTAGTATTGTTGGAATTTTAAATGCACCAGCATTAAATGGATACAAATGCTTTTGGAATTATATGGCAGGTTGTATGGCATATTACTTATTTAAAAATGGGCAAGTGGAGTACAAAACTGCAGGTATACAATATTTGTCGGATGCTTTAAAAGAAAACATAAGTATAAGATGGTTGTCGGGACTTCCAGAGAAATTGTTTTCCATTGAAAGTAGAACTGTTGAGGATGATGATTTGTTCTTTGAATGTATTGAACGGATAGAAAGTATCTTTACATCAATACCAACGACACAAAAGTTAGAGAAAAGAATCAAGGGGATTTTAGATGATTTAAATTCACTTGATGGAAAAGTGTTTGAAAGAGGACACAAAGAATTGGGAAAATTGTTGGGATTTATTTCAGAAAATCCTAATAGTACTGGAGCACCTGATCCATATTGGATAATTAATGAAAATAATATTGTTGTCTCAGAAGATAAAATTTATGAGGAAAAAGGTCAGGTAAAAGGTGTTCCAATATCTGATGTTAGTGAAGCGGGAAGACACCAGGCATGGATTGTTGAGAATGAGAAAAGAATATCTAAAGGTGCTAATATTTATACTGTTCTAATTACCAATTCGACGAGCATTGATGAGGATGCCCGCATATATGCTGGTAATATATATTACGTGCATAGAGAAGAATATGTTTGTTGGGCTATTAAGGCACTTACAGTCATTCGAAGCGTGTGGCATATGTTTGTAGATGAAGGAGATATGGAATGGAGAGAATCCGTTCATCAACAATTTATAAAAGCTGGCATAACACCTAAAGATTATTTAGATTTTGTTTGTAGAAAAAATTTGAGAGACATATAATATAGTTTTACATAAGCCGAGGAGAGATCCCCGGCTTTTCTTTTGCCTAAAAAGAGGAAAGGAGTATAGAGGAATGATTATCATTCAGCGAGGGATTCCCCCTTAGCAAAACTTTATTAAAAACAGAATATAGTAGATGAATGAGCCGAGGAGAAATCCCCGGCTCTTTTGCTGCACAAAAGGAGGAAGATAGATTTTATGATGAACTATGAGATTTTCAAGGAAGTGGTCAAGGATTCATTCAAGGATTACTTGCCGGAACAGTATAAGGATATGGAACTGAGAGTTTGTTCAGTAAATAAAGTAAACCGCATGATGGATGGTATTAACCTGATTGGTGGAGCAGAAGTAAAAAATGTTTCCCCTACCATCTATATCAATGATATGTACGATCACTACAAGGCTTGTAATGATTTGAAAAAGGCAATTCAGGCAGGGGCTGATTGTATGGTTAATGCTTTCAAAATGTGTCCGGAAGCACCGAGAATTGACTTTGTGGAAGCAAAGGATAATATCGTGTTCCAGCTCGTCAACACGGAGCAGAATAAGGAAATGCTTGCAGGCGTCCCCCACCGTGATTTTCAAGATTTATCCATTATCTACCGCTGGGTAATAAAAATGGATGACGATGGGATTCAGAGCACTTTGATACAGAACAGTCTGGCAGAGCAGCTTGGAGTAAATGAGGAGCAGTTATTTAAGATGGCTGCGGAGAATACAAGAAGGATTTTCCCGCCACGCATAACATCCATGAATGAGGTCATCTGTGAGATGTTTATGAAAGATGGAATGCCGCAGGAGATAGCAGAGATGATGATCGGTGAGATGCCTGCTGATAAGTCGATGTGGGTGATTTCCAATGACAGGGGAATAAATGGTGCAGTTTCCATGCTGTATGAGGATAAGCTTCATACACTTGCAACAGAAATGGAAAGTGACCTTTATATTCTCCCTTCATCTGTGCATGAGGTCATCGCTGTATCTACTTCAATGGGTGATCCAAATGAGCTGGCGGAAATGGTTGCGGAAATCAACATGGATCAGGTTGCATTGGAAGAAAGACTGTCCAATCAGGTGTACCACTATGATAAAGATTTAAGAAAATTAAGTCTTGCCACGGACACACCGAACAGGAGACTTGACGGCATTGTTGCAGAGCCGCCTATGGTGTATGAGGCAAAACAGTCCAGATAGGAGGACTTATGGGAATAGATGGAAAAGAGGTCACAGTGGAGGAGCTTGTGGGACTCATTCAGTCACAGCAGGGAGAGTTTATCATCCATGTAGAGCCGGGAGAGGAGGATGCAGATGGAGAAGAAGGAACCATTTCAGCTTGATGTAGTTTCCATCCGGCTTGTAAAGAATGCTCCCCTGTTTTCAGACCGGAAAATCACAGGTCCCAAAGATGCAGTTTCCCTAGTGGGGGAAATGCTGTGTGAAATGGACAGGGAAGTGGTGTGTGTCATTAACCTGAAATCTGACGGAACCCCTATCAACTGCAACTTTGCCAGTATGGGAGCCATCAATCAGGCAGTAGCAGAACCGAGGGAGTTATTCAAAAGTGCAATTCTTTCCAATGCTGCAAAAATGCTACTGGTTCACAACCATCCCAGCGGCAGGCTGGAGCCTTCCAAGGAAGATACGATTATGACAGACCGTATCTTAAAGCTGTCCTGCCTTTTGGGAATACCGCTCGATGATCATGTGATTGTGGGAGGGGATAACAGCAGATATTTCAGCTTCCGGGAAAAGGAAATCATGACCATGCCCAAAATATCCTTAACGCAAGACTACCATTACCTTGAGTTTGAAGAAAGGGCATTGGTGGCAGAGCCGGGAAGGAGCAGATAGCATGGAGGAACGGAACAGCTTTACCAAAGAGGAACTTGCCATTGCAAAAAGTGTGGAT
>CADBMP010000415.1 GCA_902795775.1 uncultured Lachnospiraceae bacterium
CCGTTATACGTTATCGTCAGATAAAATTCTGAACCAATGGGTAATCTGTGATGCGAACCGTCTGAACAGGATTCTTTTGAACCTGATCAGCAATGCATACAAATTCACGCCGTCCGGCGGCAGCGTACAGGTACAGCTCAAACAGACCGGTTCAGAAGATCAGGCAGGTCTTTATGAACTCCGGGTGAAAGATAACGGAATGGGCATGAGTCCGGAGTTTGCAAAAAAAGTATTTGACGCTTATGAACGCGAGCAGACTGCCGTCAATATCCAGGGAACCGGACTTGGCATGACCATCACAAAAAATATGATCGACCTGATGGGCGGAAGTATCCGGGTAGAAACAGAACAGGGAAAGGGAACGGAATTTATTATCAATGTTTCATTTCTTTTTGCACCGGAACCGGAAGAAAAAGGACTTTCGGATGTGGCAGAAAATGCAGAAAAAAAGGTGCTTGATTACAGCCGGTTCAAACTGCTGCTCGTGGAGGACCAGCAAATCAATTTAGACCTTGCACTGATGATTTTAGAGGAATACGGATTCCAGATAGATACTGCACAGAACGGAAAGGAAGCACTGGATAAGGTGACTGCTGCTGCACCCGGCGAGTACAGCGTAATCCTTATGGATGTACAGATGCCTCTGATGAACGGCTATGAAGCTACCCAGGCAATCCGGAAACTGAAGGACAAGAAAAAAGCATCTGTCCCGGTGGTGGCAATGACGGGAAATGCTTTTTCAGAGGATATCCAAAGGGCAAAGGATGCCGGCATGGATAATTATGTAACAAAACCGATTGATTTTGACCGGCTGATGGAAGTTATAACAGAATTCTTATATAAGGAGTAGAATTATGAAAGCTTTACAAAAAATGAAAACATGGTCCTGTTTTTTCCTTCTGTTTTTTTCTGTATCTTTTGCTGTTTCCGGCTGCAGCCAGAAAAACTATCAAGTAATCAGCCAGGAAAAAGCAAAGGAAATGATGCAGAAGGAGCCGGACTGTATGGTCGTGGATGTCCGGACGGAGAAAGAATATGAAAAAAAACATATTCTGAATGCCGTACTTGTACCTATTGAGGATATCCGGGCCGGAAAGCTTGATGCACTTCCGGACAAAAAACAAATTCTTCTGCTCTACTGCCGGACAGGACGCCGGGCAGAGGATTCCGCAGAAATCCTGGCAGAACAGGGATACCTTAATGTGTATTCCTTTGGTGGGATTTTAGAATGGACAGGCGAAGTCGCAGCCGGAAAATAAGAAAAAATCCGTTCCGTTTTTCATATATTTTTAACCGCATAATACCGCCTCCGTCTGTTTTCACATTTTCACACATCTTTTTCGCTTTTTACTGCACCATATATTGACTTTTCTCTTTTTATGTGTACAATATATAGTATCTTATAAAATCAGAAAAGAAAATCATGCCGGCAGACGGCATGTCTGCTGTTTTCCGTATAATGCATCAGAAAACAGCATTTTTAAACGGAGGGTTCTTATGAAGGTAATCAAACGAAGCGGAATGGAAGTCGAATACGATGCTTCCAAAATCACCAATGCGGTCAAGGCTGCAAATAAAGAGGTAAAACCGATCTACCAGTTAAATGAACATCAGATTCAGGCAGTAACGGATATTGTAGAAGCAAAGCTAAGGAAGCTTTCTTATGCTGTCCAGGTCGAGGACATCCAGGATATGGTGGAAACGGGCATCATGGAGATGCGCGGTTACGAAGTGGCACAGAAATATGTAAGATACCGTTATAAACGGGAGCTGACCAGAAAATCCAATACCACAGATAATGGCATCCTCTCCCTGTTGGACCACTTGAACGAAAACATCAATCAGGAAAATTCCAATAAAAATCCTGTCATCAATTCCACGCTCAGGGACTATATGGCAGGCGAGGTCAGCAAGGATCTTTCCATGCGCATCCTTCTGCCGGAGGAAATCGTAAAAGCGCATGAGGAGGGCATCATCCATTTTCATGATGCAGATTATTTTGCGCAAAAAGAGCACAACTGTGACCTTGTAAATCTGGAGGATATGCTGCAGAACGGCACCGTCATCAGCGAAACCCTGATTGAAAAGCCACACAGCTTTTTTACCGCCTGCAATGTCACCACACAGATTGTGGCACAGGTTGCCAGCAACCAGTACGGCGGGCAGAGCTTTACCCTCTCCCATCTGGCTCCTTTTGTGGAAATCAGCAGACAGAAGCTGAAAGAGGAAGTCATCAAAGAACGGACCGAATGTGGAGAGCCTTTGGACGACGGCATCATTGATAAGATTGTGGAACGCCGTCTGCGCAAGGAAATCAGAAGCGGAATCCAGACCATCCAGTACCAGCTCATTACACTCATGACCTGCAACGGACAGGCTCCGTTTGTCACCATGTTCATGTATCTGGATGAAGTTCCGGAGGGACGCACCCGCGATGACCTTGCCATGCTTATTGAAGAGGTCTTAATCCAGAGAACAGAAGGCGTCAAGAACGAAAAAGGTGTCTGGATCACTCCTGCTTTTCCAAAGCTGATTTATGTCCTGGACGAAGATAATATTACGGAAGATTCCAAATACTGGTATTTAACAGAGCTTGCCGCAAAATGTACTGCAAAGAGAATGGTTCCGGATTATATTTCTGCAAAAGTCATGAAGGAATTAAAAAAGGGAGATGTCTACCCATGTATGGGCTGCCGCTCCTTCCCTACCGTTGAGGACGGGCAGAGAAATCCGGATGGAAGCAGAAAATATTACGGCAGATTCAATCAGGGCGTTGTCACCATTAACTTAGTGGATGTGGCATGTTCTTCACAGGGCGATATGGAGAAATTCTGGGAAATTTTGGAAGAAAGACTGGAGCTGTGCCACCGTGCGCTCCGCTGCAGGCACGAACGTCTCCTTGGCACCACGTCGGATGTGGCACCGATCCTTTGGCAGTACGGAGCTCTGGCACGTCTGAAAAAGGGAGAAAAAATTGACCCGTTATTATATAATGGATATTCCACCATTTCCCTTGGCTACGTGGGACTTTATGAAATGTGCATGCGGATGCTTGGTGTCACCCACACAAGCTCTAAGGGGCGCGAGTTTGCTTTAAAGGTCATGCAGAAACTGAATGATAAATGCGCAGAATGGAAGGCAGCAGAAAACATCAGCTACTCTGTATATGGAACACCAATGGAATCCACCACGTATAAATTTGCAAAATGCTTACAGAAACGCTTTGGCATCATCCCGGGCGTAACCGACAAGAACTACATCACGAACAGCTACCATGTCCATGTGACGGAACCGATTGACGCTTTCAGCAAATTGAAATTCGAGGCAGATTTCCAGAAACTTTCTCCGGGAGGAGCCATCAGTTATGTGGAAGTTCCGAATTTACAGGATAATCTGGACGCCGTCCTTTCTGTAATGAAATTTATTTATGACAATATTGTTTATGCTGAATTAAATACAAAATCCGATTA
This sequence comes from uncultured Lachnospiraceae bacterium, assembly GCA_902795775.1. Taxonomy (GTDB): domain Bacteria; phylum Bacillota; class Clostridia; order Lachnospirales; family Lachnospiraceae; genus Butyribacter. The sequence continues at coordinate 3,471 of CADBMP010000415.1, forward strand.
CTGCAGCGTATGTGGTTATGACGGGGAAATCCAGATTGTGGAGGACGAAGACGGAAAATACATCTGGGAATGCCCAAACTGCGGAAACAGGGATCAGGAACAGATGTCTGTTGCCAGAAGAACCTGTGGCTATATTGGCACACAATTCTGGAATCAGGGCAGGACACAGGAAATCAAGGAGCGCGTGCTGCATCTGTAGCTTTGTCTGTTACTGTCCATCCAAAGCTGATTTATACATGCCCTTGCAAACAAGGCATTGGTCATCTTCCAATCACTCTTACACCGCATCCGTCTTTCTCAACCACGAAAATCAATTTGTAAAATATTTTGATATAACCATTTTTTATGAAAACATAGTGGAAAAAGACGGCGGCGTAATATCTTGTGAGGGACCATATTCGCCGCCGGTACTTCGCACCTTTGGTGCGTTAGTACCGTTGCGTGCGAATACTAAGCGCAAGCGGGTCCCGGAACAAGATCATTACGCCACCGTCTTTGGTTCAAAATTTATCAAATTTATTCAAAAATTGATTTTCGTGAAAAGCAGTTGCTCTAACTCCTCATAACTTTCCACCTGGTTCACCGCACGCCTCAGCCCTGCAGAATTTTTATATCCTGCCGTATACCAGGCAGTATGCTTTCTCATTTCCCGTATACCCAAATACGCCCCTTTATACTCTATGAGCATACGGGCATGCCTTAAAATCATGGAAACCACTTCTTCCATGGAAGGCTTTTCTTCCATGACGCCGGTTTCCTGATACGTTTTTATCTGATGGAACAGCCAGGGATTTCCTCTCACACCGCGCGCAAGCATCAGACCGTCGCAATTCGTTTCACGCTCACACCGGATGGCATCTTCCACTGAAAAAATATCCCCGCTGGCAATGACCGGAATCTGTACGGCCTCCTTCACCCTGGCAATGCATTCCCAATCTGCCTTCCCGCTGTAATAATCCTCCCGGGTCCTTCCATGTACGGCAAGGGCTTTTGCCCCGCACTCCTCCATCCGTTTTGCAAATTCCACAGCTGTACACTCTTCTTTCAAAAAACCTTTCCTGAATTTCACAGTGACCGGCTTTTTTATCCGCCCGGAAACCGCTTTCACAATTCTTCCGGCAAGCTCCGGCTGTTTCATCAGTGCCGAACCTTCCCCGTTTCCCACCACCTTTGGAACAGGACAGCCCATATTGATATCTAATATATCAAAATTGCGCCCTTCAATCCCGGCTGCCATCTCTGCCATAAGCTCCGGCTCAGAGCCGAAAAGCTGTAAACTGGCTGGCCTCTCTGCATCCTCAATCTGCCAGAGCATTTCCGTATTTTTATTATGATAATAAATCCCTTTTGCACTAATCATTTCTGTATAAACAAGGTCTGCTCCCTGTTCCTTACATAAAATACGAAATGGCAGATCTGTCACACCTGCCATTGGTCCTAAAATCAAATTTCCTGCAATCCTTACATCCCCGATAAAAAAACTTTTATCACTCTCTTTATCAGCCTCCCGGACTTCCTTTTCCGAAGCCGCACGGTCTATTTTGTTCATATCCACTCCCCGTCATTCTATTACATTACCATGCATGCGTGCGAAATTTCTCCGCAGCCCTTTTCATTCCATCACTTCTGCTTTTTGTATATGTACAAAAGCCCCTTTAACGTCAAATCTGCATCATACAGCTCAATTTCCTTTGTATATTCGGCAATGATCCTTCCCAGTCCCCCAGTGGCGACCACCTTGGCATCCGGACATCCCGCATCCTCCTTGATCTTTCTTATGATATACTCAGACTGCCCGATGGTACCATAAAAAAGGCCTGCCTGCATGGAAGAAATGGTTTCTTTCGCAATCACGATACCGGGATTCTTTATCTCAATCTCCGGCAGATTAGACGTATCATTCCAAAGCGCATTTGCGGAAATACGGATTCCAGGACTGATTACACCGCCCTGAAAGGTTCCATCTGCCGTCACCAGATCATACGTGGTCGCCGTACCATAATCCACCACAACAATTGGACCACCATACTGCTCATAAGCACTGACAGCATCCACGATCCGGTCCGGCCCGATTTCCTTTGGATTTATTGTATTGATACGGATTCCGGTCTTCGTCCCTGCCCCCACCACAATGGGATGACAGTCCAGATACTTAATGATCCCGCTGGTAAAAGAATACATGATCTTTGGAACCACAGAAGCAATGATGACCTCTTTAATATCCTTTGGGGAATATCCTCTCTGCTCTAAAATGTTGCAGATGAGTTCTCCATACTCATCAGAAGTCCTCGGCACCTTGACCGTAAAACGAAAACGTCCGGTCAGCTCCTCTCCGTTAAAAATTCCAAAAGTAACATCTGTATTCCCTACATCAACTGCTAATAACATCTCCCTGTACCAAAATTCCTTTCCCTGTCTTATTCTGTTACACTTTGTAACCCTTTAGAATACATCCTGCTGTAAAAACACAGCCTTATAATACATTTCAAGTCCCTCTAAAAGCTCCCGCTTGTCCATCTGGATCTGTTTGATTTTTAACACACTGCCAATTTCATCAAACATAAAATCCCCCTCTTTCGCCGTAACATGAAACAAAAGATTCCCTTCATCATCAAAGTGGAGCGTCAAAATTCCACCCACATCTGCGGTATAAAGCACGCATAATATCTGAAGTTCCTCTTTTACCCCCTGCGGAAGCCTGTCAAACTCCGGGTTCAGATAATATTTTTCCTCATATGCACTAGAAGCGCACAAAATAACTCCCTTAATTTCTTCCATACTTCGCTGCCAGCCTTTCTCAAAGCTCCTTAAAAAGAGCCGCCAGATTAAAAAATGGACGTAATTTATACGTAGTCCAGAATTCCCCGGACAGAAACCTCTCCATACATCACACGCTTTTCCTGTCCATTCACGAACACCACCAGGGCACCATGCTCATCCACGCTTTTTGCAATCCCTGTCTCAATTTTCTCCGGATTCGCACTCTCTGCCAATCCATAATAAATCTTTACTTCCTTATCCCGATTGACCAAACGCGCATTATATTTCTCCAGGAACGGTCTCAGGTTCTGTGCCTCCAGAAATTTTTTATAATACTGGTCAAACGCATTGATAAGCTCTGTCGTAAACTCCAGACGATTGATTTTTTTCTTTGTTTCCAAAAAGAGCGAAGTCGCCTTCTTTTTTAATTCCTCCGGGAATTCCTCTGTATTGGCATTAATTCCAACTCCCACAATCATATAATGAACCGTGCTTTCCTCAGCACTTCCCTCAATCAGGATTCCACAGAGCTTCTTTCCATTTACCACCACATCATTCGGCCATTTGATTCCTGCCGAAATTCCAAAATATTTTTCTATGCTTTCTGCCACCACCAGGGCCGTCATAAAGACCAGTGCAGAAGCCTGGGTCGGAAGTACCGGCGGCCGCAGCAGAAAGGACATATAAATGCCCTCTCCCTTTCCGGATTTCCAGCATCTTCCCCGTCTTCCTTTTCCAGAAGTCTGACTTTCGGCAATCACCACAAGCCCTTCCTCTTCTCCTGCCTCCGCAAGCTGCTTTGCCTTTATATTTGTTGAATCAAGCTCCTCAAAATACATTACCCTTTTTAATATATTTTCTTCCGAAAGCCGGCTCTCTATCTCCGGTCCATAAAACCTGTCAGGAGAAGAAATCAGCCGATATCCCTTATTTGATACAGATTCAATTTCATATCCGGCTTCCTTCAATGCAGCCATATTCTTCCAGACCGCCTGTCTGGAAACCCCGAATCTTTCACATAATACCGCACCGGAAATATATTTCCCGCCTGCCTCTTTTAAGGCTTTCAGTATCTCAGCTTTCATATCCTCACTCCAATTCTCCCGGTATTGCAGACCCGCTTTCTGCAGTTTTTCCGGTCACTGCCCTGTCGTTTTTTAATAATCCGTATAAAATGAATCTCTGCCAAAAATCTATATATGCAGGATTTTTGGCAGAAATCATAAGTCCGGTTAATTAATAATCGCAATTCCAGTATATCCACAGCCCTACTCTGTCAAATCTCCAAGTGTCGCCACCATAACAGCCTTAATCGTATGCATCCTGTTCTCTGCCTCATCAAATACCACAGACTGTTCTGATTCAAACACCTCATCGGTCACTTCTAATTCTTTTCTTCCAAATTTTTCAAAAACATCCCTGCCAATCTCCGTTTCCAGATCATGAAATGCAGGCAGACAATGCGTAAAAATGGCAGATTCTTTTGCATTTTCCATGACTTTCCGGTTGACCTGATATGGAGATAAAAGCCTGATCCTCTCCTCCCAGACCTCGTCCGGTTCGCCCATGGACACCCAGACATCTGTATAAATGACATCTGCATCCTTTGTCCCTGTCAGCACGTCCTCCGTCAGCGTAATGGAACCGCCGGAAACCTCTGCATACTTCTGGCACTCCTCCACAAGACCTGCCTCCGGGAAATATTCCTTTGCCGTACAAGCCACAAAATCCATGCCCATCTTTGCACAAAGAATCATCAGGGAATTTCCCATGTTATAACGGGCATCCCCCATATATACAAGTTTCACGCCCTTTTCGCTTCCCAGATGCTCACGGATGGTAAGAAGCGTGGCAAGCATCTGCGTTGGATGATACTCATTCGTCAGCCCGTTCCACACAGGCACTCCGGCATATTTCGCAAGCTCCTCCACAATTTCCTGTCCAAAACCGCGATATTCGATTCCATCAAACATCCTTCCAAGTACCCTTGCCGTATCTGCAATGCTCTCCTTTTTTCCAATCTGTGAGCTTTTCGGATCCAGATAAGTGGTTCCCATTCCCATATCATGTGCCGCAATCTCAAAAGAACATCTGGTGCGTGTACTCGTCTTTTCAAAAATCAATGCCACATTTTTTCCGGTATAAAAATTAACAGGCTCTCCCTTTTTCTTTTTTTCCTTCAGCTTTGCTGCCAGTTTCACCAGATAATCAATTTCTTCCGGCGAAAAATCCTTCAATGTCAAAAAATGACGTCCCTTTAAACTACCCGCATCATTCATGATACTCCTCCTGTCTGATTGAATTATAATATCTTTATTCCTTCACCAGCTCTTTGACGGAAGCTGCCAGTCCCGCCAGAGACTGGATTTCAGATGGAATAATAATCTTCGTTGCTTTCCCGTCTGCTGCCTTTTCAAATGCATCCAGGCTCTTTAACTGGATGACTTCTTTTGTGGCTCCTGCCTCATTCAGCATACGGATACCATCTGCCTTCGCCTTCTGCACTGCCAAGATTGCCTCTGCCTGACCCTCTGCCTCCCGGATGGTCGCCTCCTTTTTTGCCTCCGCATGAAGGATGGCAGCTGCTTTATCTGCCTCTGCATCTAAGATTGCAGCTTCCTTCTTTCCCTGTGCCACTAAAATGGCAGATTCCTTTTCTCCCTGGGAACGAAGGATGGACTCCCTCTTTTCACGTTCTGCCTTCATCTGCTTCTCCATGGCATCCTGGATGGCTGCAGGAGGAATGATATTCTTTAACTCCACACGATTTACCTTGATTCCCCAAGGGTCAGTCGCAGAATCAAGGGAGGCGCGCATCTTTGTATTGATGGTTTCCCTGGAAGTCAGTGTTTCGTCAAGCTCTAACTCACCAATGACATTTCTAAGCGTTGTTGCCGTCAGGTTCTCAATCGCCACAATCGGATTTTCCACACCATACGCATAAAGCTTCGGGTCTGTAATCTGGAAAAAGATGACCGTATCAATCCGCATGGTCACGTTATCCTTTGTGATTACAGGCTGCGGCGCAAAGTCAACGACCTGCTCTTTTAAAATCACACGTTTTGCCACCCGGTCAATAATAGGCATCTTCAAATGTACCCCGACGCCCCATGTTGCCTGATAACCGCCCAGTCGCTCCACCACATATGCCTTTGCCTGTGGAACCACGTTAATACATGAAAAAAGAACAAGCACCACCAGTAATAAAAAAACAATTCCTAAAATTCCAATTCCTTCCATCTTCTTTTCCTCCTTAAATGATTCGATGTTTTAAAGGTGCCGGACTGACACCTTATTTTTCTGTCACAACAGCATGGACTCCTTTGATTTCCTTTACCACAACTTCTGCATCCACCGGAATTTCCACATCTGTTTCTCCTCTTGCCGTCCATTCCATCCCATTTAAAAGGATTTTTCCTCTTTCGTTCTTATTATCAATCTCCTCCAGAACCCTGCCGGTCATCCCGACTAATCCGTCAACATTCGTCTTTGTTCTGGAGTGATTAAAATACTTTTCCGCAACCGGCCTGGTAAAAATAAGCAGTACAATCGACACTAACAGACAAATAATCATCTGGACAATAATATCTGCCCCAAAAAGTGCTGCCACAAAACCTGCCAGACATCCCCCTGCAAACCAGATGGAGGTAAGCCCAAGCGTAATCATTTCAATTACAATAAGTACCCCCGCTGCCACCAGCCAATAAAATGCCATGTCATATCTCCTCCCTTCCTGCCCTGCCATACCGGCAGACCTAATGCTAAAAATCCCCCCTTGCCATCTCATACATCAAAATGGAGGCTGCCACCGAAGCATTCAGGGATTCTAACTTTCCTGCCATGGGAATTCTGACCGTTTCACTTAAATGTTTCCTTACTTCCCGGGAAATTCCATTTGCCTCATTCCCAATTACAATTCCTGCACCATTTTTGTAAACAGGCTCATCATACCTTAGGGTTCCCTCCATGACACATCCATAAACCCTGACATACTTTTTGAGCTTTTCTACCAGCCCGGAAAGATCCTCCACATAACAGAATGGAACCCTGAAAATGGAACCCATGGTAGAACGGACGACCTTTGGATTGAACAAATCCACAGAGCCATATGATAAAAACACAGCACTCATGCCTGCCCCCTCTGCCGTTCTCATGATGGTGCCTAAATTTCCGGGATCCCTGATATCATCTAACAGAAGAAAACGCTTTTTTTTCTCCTGAAAAAGTTTTTCCGGATCATACTCCGGCATCTGCACCACACCCAGGATTCCCTGTGGTGTTACTGTATCAGAAACCACCTTGAACACGGAATCTGAAACCACCTCATAAGGAACCTCTTTTTCAAATTTCTTTTTCCATTCCCCCCCATGTTCTGACAACGTTTCTGAAAGATAAAATTTTTTTAATTTTTCTTCCAAAAAAGCTTCCTCTAAAAGCCTGCTTCCTTCCACTAAAAAGCACTTCTTTTTTTTCCGCTCCCTCGCAGATTTCTGCAGCTTCACAAGCTCCTTGATCTGTGCATTGCTTTCACTTGTAATCATCCTGCCCCCTCTTTTCCATCATTACTGCCTGATATATCGTACCCGTCAAAGCCATATCTTAAGAACTGCTAATGATAATTTAACCGTTCCTTATGCATTTTGGTTCATCTTCTCTAACCTTGCCGTCTGGTCTGCCACAATGATATTCTGCAGGATTTCGGTCAAATCTCCCTCCAGCACCTCATTTAACCTGTGACTGGTAAATTTAATCCTGTGATCCGTTACACGCCCCTGTGGAAAATTATACGTCCGTATCTTTTCCGAACGATCCCCGGTTCCCACCTGGCTCCGTCTCTCTGCCGCCTGCTCACTGCTTGCTTTTTCCTGCTCCATATCATAAATTCTGGAGCGAAGCACTTTCATTGCCTTATCCTTATTCTTTAACTGTGATTTTTCATCCTGACAGGTCACAACAATTCCCGTCGGAATATGTGTGATACGGACTGCGGAATCAGTCGTATTGACACACTGGCCGCCATTCCCGGAGGCACGATACACATCAATCTTACAGTCATTCGGATCCACATGTACTTCCACATCTTCCACTTCCGGCATGATTGCCACTGTTGCCGTAGACGTATGAATACGCCCACCGGACTCTGTGGCAGGAATCCTCTGCACCCTGTGCACACCACTCTCATACTTAAGCTTTGAGTATGCCCCAGTTCCAATGACCATAAACACAATTTCCTTAAAACCGCCAATCCCGTTTTCATTGGCACTCATGACTTCCACCTTCCAGCGCATGCTTTCTGCATACTTGGAATACATACGGAACAGATCTGCTGCAAACAATGCCGCTTCATCCCCTCCGGCACCTCCGCGGATTTCCACAATTACGTTCTTTTCATCGTTCGGGTCTTTTGGAAGCATCAGAATCCGAAGCTCCTTTTCACACCGCTCAATGGTCTGCTTACATTCGTTTAATTCCTCTTTTGCAAGCTCCTTCATTTCTGCATCTGTTTCTTCCTCCAGAAGAACAAGGCTTTCCTCCACGCCTTCCTTTGCTTTTTTATATTCCGTATACTTTTCCACAATCGGTGTCAGCTCATTCTGCTCCTTCATGAGTGCCCGGTATCTTTCCTGATCACTGATCGTATCCGGATCCGTAAGCTCAATATTGATTTCTTCCAGTCTTCTGACCAAATCCTCTAACCTGTCAAACATTTTTTTCCTCCATCTCCGGCACCAGGCTGTTTTTCTGCTTTTTATTTATCCGAAAGCAGGCTCTTATATCAGCCTGTTGCATCACCATAAATCACATTCCGCCTTTCCCAAGCCATCCAAAAACAACCCGGTCCAGTCCTGCATAATCCTTTTTCCATGCCACATTATAAAAACCTGCAGTCTGCATCAATGTACAGACTGCCTCTCTCTGGTCATGCCCGATTTCAAAAAGAAGAATTCCGTCTTCCTTTAAAAATCGTCTGCCCTGTATGATAATTTTCCTGTAAAATTCAAGCCCGTCCGCACCACCATCCAAAGCTTTCCTAGGTTCATGCTCCTTCACCTCTTTTTGCAGGCTTTCCACGACCTCCGTAGAAATATATGGTGGATTTGATACGATTACATCAAATTTTCCCTTGATCTGTTCAAACAGGTCACTCTGTAAAAAGGAAACCCCGGCATGATTTCTTTCTGCATTTCTTTCCGCAGTCTCCAATGCCTGCCGGGAAACATCTGTCCCAAGACACGAAACCGGTTTTCCAAGTACTGCAAGGGAAATGGCAATACAGCCGGAACCGGTACAAAGATCAAGCACCTTTTTCCCTGAAACAAAGGGAAGTGCTGTTTCCACCAGTATTTCCGTATCCTGTCTTGGAATCAGGACATTCTCATTCACATAGAACGGAAGTCCCATAAACTCCTGTTCTCCTGTAATATACTGTAACGGAATATGGGACGCACGTTTTTTCAGCATACCCAGATATTCCATTTTTTCCCGTTCCGAAGGAGTATCCTCCCTTTTCAGGAAAAAATCCGCCCTTGTCATCCCCGTAAGAAAAGAAAGGAGAAGAAAGCTGTCTGTCTTTGCTTCCGGAAAGGAAGAAAGAAAACGCTCTCCCTCCCTTAGCAGTTTCTGGTATGTATCAGCGGATAAAAGCATCTCCGTCATTTATTTCCCCGTTTTCTCTGGCTTCCATCAAAATAATGATCCAGACCTCTTAAAAAATCATCCGAATTATCTTTTTTCTGAACCGGCATACTGCTTTCTGCAGGTTTTTGTGCCTGGCCTTGTCCCCGCCTTTTCATCTGCGCCTGGTCTTGTACCGGCTTTTTGGGCTGTGCCTGTCTTTTTACCGTTGCCGCAGCACGTTCTGAAGTTCTTTTTTCTGCTTCGTC
>CADBMP010000416.1 GCA_902795775.1 uncultured Lachnospiraceae bacterium
CAATGAATTTGAACAGTTATTAGAAGAAACATTAGTTACAATCCAGACCGGGGAGATTGTAGAAGGGACGGTCATCAGCGTAAAGCCTGATGAAATCGTGTTGAACATCGGCTATAAGGCAGATGGTATCATCACAAAGAATGAATACAGTAATCAGCAGGTGGATTTGACTACTGTAGTGAAAGAAGGAGAGAAAATGAAGGCCAAGGTCCTGAAGGTCAATGACGGTGAGGGACAGGTTCTCCTTACGTATAAGCGTCTTGCTATGGAAAAGAGCAATGAGCGTATTAAGGAAGCATATGAAAATAAAGAAGTGTTAAAAGCACCTGTTGCAGCAGTACTTTCCGGTGGATTAAGTGTTGTTGTAGAGGAAACAAAGGTGTTTATTCCTGCGAGTCTTGTATCAGATGTGTTTGAAAAGGATTTATCAAAGTATGCAGGACAGGAAATTGAGTTTGTTATCAGTGAGTTCAACCCAAAGAAGAGAAGAATCATTGGAGACAGAAAGCAGCTTCTGGTGGCAGAGAAGAAAAAGAAACAGGAGGAGCTTTTTGCAAGAATCCATGTTGGCGATACGGTAGAAGGTGTTGTGAAGAACCTGACAGATTTTGGCGCATTTATCGATTTAGGCGGTGCAGATGGTCTTCTTCACATTTCTGAGATGTCATGGGGACGTGTGGAAAATCCTAAGAAGATATTTAACGTTGGTGATAAGACAAAGGTGCTGATTAAGGATATTAAAGAAGATAAGATTGCACTTAGTCTCAAGTTCGAGGATCAGAACCCATGGCTGAATGCAGAGGATAAGTATGGTGTTGGAAGCGTCGTTAAGGGCAGAGTGGCAAGAATGGCTGATTTTGGTGCATTTATTGAGCTGGAGCCTGGAGTAGATGCCCTGCTGCATGTTTCACAGATTTCAAAAGAGCATGTGGATAAGCCTGCTGATGTGTTGAAGGTTGGCCAGGAAATTGAGGCAAAAGTTGTTGATTTTAAGGCAGAGGATCGTAAGATCAGCCTGAGCATGAAAGCATTACTGGATGATAAAGAGGAACCGGAAGAATCTGAAGTAGAAGTGAATACGGAGGATGCAGAGAAAACAGCAGCTGCAGGGACAGAGAAGGATACCGATTCTGAGCAGGAATAATGGCAGACATTTCGCCAATCTGTAGGTACAGGTTGGCGATTTTTTCAGTAAGCACGTATGTTGGTTTTCTGGTATCACCATAAAAGTTAATAATGTATTGGAGGGTGAGATATGGATGGTTATGAACCTTTTAAGGAGAAGGTCTATAATTTGACAAAAATAGATTTGAGCTGTTATAAGGAACGGCAGATGAAACGGAGGATCGATTCCCTGATTGCAAAAGCAAAAATCAAAAGCTATGATGAATATGTGGAGGCTTTGCGGACAAATAAGGAGCTTTTGGAGGAATTTGTGGCTTATCTGACAATCAATGTTTCTGAGTTTTACCGTAATCCGGAACAGTGGGAGCTGATGAAGAAAATGGTGCTTCCGTATTTATTTGACAAGTTTGGCAAGCGGTTAAAAATCTGGAGTGCAGCGTGTTCTACGGGGGATGAACCGTATACATTGGTCATGGTGCTTTCTAAGTTTGTGCCAATAGATAACATTGAAATTATTGCAACGGATATTGATAAACAGATTCTTGAGAAGGCGCAGCTTGGACTTTATAATGAAAAAAGCGTCAGGGGGCTGCCGAAGGAGTATATCAATGAGTTTTTTACACAGGTAGGTACAAGAAATTATCAGATTAAGGATGAAGTGAAAAAGCATGTGAAATTCCAGCAGCATAATCTGTTAAAGGATGAATATCCTAAAAATCTGGATATGGTCGTGTGCAGGAATGTAATGATTTACTTTACAGAGGAAGCAAAGAGTGTGATGTATCAGAAATTCAATAACTCTTTGAAGAAAGAGGGAATTTTATTTGTGGGAAGTACGGAGCAGATCATTTCTCCCGGGAAATATAATTTTTCTACTTTTGATTCCTTCTTTTATAAAAAGGAGTAAAAGAGAATCGTAATAGTAAATAGTGTCGTAGGCGCGGTGTGCGGCGACTTTGGAATGAACGTTTTTTGTGGTGGAATGAAGATATGCCGGACTACCGTTTCTTAAAACAGGATTGATTTGGAAGGACATATAGAGAGGATAAGAAGGGGAGTTTTTTATGAAGCATGAAATTTATCGGATTTTGCTGGTGGGGGATAATAGAACTGTTCTTGATATGTTTTTTTCTCATATGGAATATTATGAGGTGCAGACTGCATCTACAAGAACGGATGATGTACAGTGTCATTTGAAATATTTTCAGCCGCAGGCTTTTGTATTCTGCATTGTAAATGGTGATTACAATGGGATAAAAAAGGTTGGAAATGTAAAGCCTTATTTGGTAAAAGCATATAATATTCCGTTTATTTTTATTGGGAGTGCAGAGGATTGTGCGAAAGTGGAAAAAATTATTCCCAATATAGTGGATGTGTACATTGAAAAACCGTTTACAGTGGCTGCTATCCAGAATAAGATTGATGAATTGATCGAGAGGCGTGAGGAAATCATTGCAGAGGAAAGAAAGCAGCAGGAGGAATTTGGTACAACGGAGGATGCTGAGGAAGAGGCTGGAAATAAGGAAAAAGAAGATGACGAAGTAAAAAAGAGTGGTGGAACCGGAAAGGATATCATGTCCGAGGAAATGGATCTGGATATGGATGCCCTTATTGCACTTACAAAAAGCGAGGACAGGAGAAAACATATTCTGGTTATCGATGATGATTCCGGCATGTTGAAGGTCATCAAGGAGCATTTGAAGGAAAATTATGATGTTGCCACTGCGATTAGTGGAAAGCTGGCGAGAAAGTTCCTGGAGAAGAAGAAAACAGATCTGATTCTTCTTGATTACATGATGCCGGGTGAAGACGGACCGGCTGTTTTAAAGACGTTTCGTGAGAATCCGGAGACAAAGAATCTTCCGGTGGTTTTTCTTACCGGCATGACAGACCGCGAGAAGATCATAGAGCTGTTAAGAAGCGAAGACAGGCCGCAGGGGTATATTGTAAAGCCTGTGGAAAAGGATAAGCTGTTATCGGAGATTAGGAATATCATTGGGGAGTGATGGTTATCGTGTTATAACATTTTTAAAATTTTGGAGACAAAAATTTATGAGAGTGGATAAACGGATTATATTATTTATAAGTGCATCTTTTGCTATAACAATGCTTTCGTCCGTAGATACAAATGCTGCAAGTGCTGTAAAGCTAAAAAAAACATCGACATCGTTGGAATATAATGTGTGGCACAGGATGGAAAAGTAAATGATTCAGACAGCATCAAGATAGTGGTGGCAAAGGGGGTGACTGTGAAGAAAGTCACATATAAATCGAAAAACGAGAAAGTTGCCACTGTGACATCTAAGGGGTATGTGACTGCCAGAGGGAAAGGTTCTACAAGCATAGTGGTGAAGGTGAAGTGGAAAAGGGGGAAGAAAAAGAAAGTATCCACGAGTAAACTGAATTATAAAGTGACCGTGAAAGAGGTAGGAACTCCAAATAATAATGCAGCCATTAAAAAGAATGCTGCAGATGAGGCGGCACTGAAGGAATTGATTAAAGAACAGAAGGCAAAAGGAGCCGGAGTTTCAGAGGATATTAATACTGCTGCTTATAAGTGGAATGATAAAGGGCGTCTTGTGGCAATAAAATGGAATAATGTGGGATTGTCAGGAAGTCTTTCTTTTGCAAAGCTTCTGGCTTTGGAGGAGATTGAGATACCTTATAATCAGAAAGTCACGGAATTGGATGTGAGCAGGAATGCAGAATTAAAGGATTTGTTCTGTAATAATATCGGGGTTTCTGATTTAGATGTGAGGAATAATGCGAAGTTGGAAGAACTGTATTTTTCCGGCAATCAGCTGCGCTCCATAGATTTTCTTTTGGAGTCCGTGGATGTGAGTAAAAATCCGAAATTAGAAGGTCTGTATTTAGACGGTTGTCCGATTTCCGAGCTGGATTTGACGAAAAATCCGAATTTGGACACTTTAAGATGTTCCAGAACGAAGATTGCGAAAATTGATCTGACGCAGAATCAGAAATTAAGAGAGGTGGAGTTTGACTATGCAGAGTTAAGCAGTCTGGATTTGAGTCAAAATGTGGAATTAATACAGTTGAATTTATCTGGCAACCAGCTTACAAGTCTGGATGTGTCAAAGAATATCCAGCTTGAAATATTGTATTGTGGGAGTAATCATATCAGCAGTCTGGATGTATCGAAGAATGAGAAATTACAGGCTCTTAGTTGTGATAATAATGAGTTAACGTTTTTAGATGTAACGGGCTGTGTGAATTTAACGTCACTAAATTGTACGTGGAATGAGCTGACCAGTCTTGATGTAAGTAAGAATCCGCAGCTGACAGATTTATCTGCAGATGCTGGTGTTGAGATTATTCGTTGAGCTTTTATATTGTTGTGCATAGATGAGGGCAGCCATTTGGAATATAAGACCGGGCAGAATAGGAAACTATCTGCCTGGTCTTTGGGTGTCTGACGGTAGAAAAGGCATAGCATATAAAGCATACAAACGGCAGGGAGCGCAGGACATTTTTTGGTTTCAGTGTCTTGCGTTCTTTGCTGTTTTTTAGTACAATAAAAAAGTATGACATATGATGCAACGGAAATGCACCATAGTATGAAGCTTGTGCGCTGGCGGCGGTGTACAGGACTGATGGTGATGAATTTTGTAGATCGGGCAATGGAGGAAAAAATGAGCGGACAGATCAAGGTGGTACTAGATGCGATGGGGGGAGATGATGCACCGGAGGTAACGGTGTGTGGGGCAGTGGAGGCTTTGAGGGCTTCGGAAAAGATTTCTCTCATTTTGACAGGAAAGACAGATGTGATTGAGAAAGAGCTTGGTAAGTATGAATATGATAAGGAACGGATAAAAATCGTCCATGCAGAGGAGGTCATCGGGTTTGATGAACCGCCGGTAATGGCAATCCGGAAAAAGAAGGATTCCTCTATTGTGGTGGGAATGAACATTGTAAAGCGCGGGGAAGCAGATGCATTCGTTTCCGCAGGAAGTACGGGAGCAATCCTGGTGGGCGGCCAGTTCGTGGTCGGCAGAATCAAGGGAGTGGAGCGTGCGCCGTTAGCACCTTTGATTCCAACGGCAAATGGAGCCTCACTTTTAATAGACTGCGGGGCGAATGTGGATGCCAGACCTTCCCATCTGGTGCAGTTTGCGAAAATGGGCTCCATATATATGGAACATATTGTGGGAGTGAAGAATCCGAGAGTGGCAATCGTGAACATTGGTGCGGAGGAAGAAAAGGGGAATATGTTAGTAAAAGAAACATATCCTTTATTAAAAGAATGTACCGACATCAACTTTACAGGGAGCATTGAAGCAAGGGATATTCCGAATGGAGATGCGGATGTCATTGTCTGTGAGGCATTTGTGGGAAATGTCATTTTGAAACTGTATGAGGGACTTTCCAAGCCTTTGCTGACAGAGGTAAAGAAAGGGCTGATGTCTTCTGTGCGTAGCAAGATAGGCGGACTTCTCATTAAACCGGCATTAAAAAAGACCATAAAGGGCTTTATGGGCGAGGATCAGGGCGGTGCTCCGCTTCTGGGACTTAACGGGCTTGTTGTAAAGGCGCATGGGAGCTCTGCCAGTGAAGACATTAAAAGTGCGATATTACAGTGTGTCGGGTTTAGCGAGAATCAGATTAATGAAAAAATCAAGGAACACATTATTGGGGAGTAATAACTGTGTGTGATGATAGTCACACCAAAAAAATCCCGAAGATAATTTGACGAAATCTGGTTGGTTTGGGGATTTTGCGGAAGGCTGAGCAGTTACATGTTCGGAAAATCCCGAAGATAATTTGATGAAATTTATTTGTTTGAGGAATTTTGCGGAAGGCAGAACAGGCAGCTGTGGCAGCAGAATGAGTGAATGAGAAGGCAGGAGGGCAGGATATGGAATTAGAAAAGCTCCAAATGATCATAGCAGAGGTGTTATCCCTGCGGGCAGAGGATATCAGGCCGGAGTTATCGTTTATTGATGACCTGGGAGCAGATTCTTTGGAAATATTCCAGATTATCATGGGGATTGAGGAGGAGTTTGATATTGTATTAGAGGATGATATGATAAAGAGAATAGATACCGTTGAGGATGTACTGAAAATCATCAATGAAGGATAATACAAATCGGAGGATAAAATGAAACAAGAGAAGATAATTGAATTTGAGAAGAAGATAGGTTATCAGTTTGCGGATACGGAGCTTTTGGTGACAGCCTTGACGCATAGCTCTTATTCAAATGAAAAACGGCTGAAAAGATATGGCTGCAATGAACGGCTGGAATTTTTGGGAGATGCTGTTCTGGAGCTTGTGTCCAGTGAATATATTTATTTACTTCATCCGAAAAAACCGGAGGGTGATCTTTCCAGGATTCGTGCAAGCTATGTCTGTGAGCCGACGTTAGCACTTTGCGCTAGGGAGATTGGACTTGGAGATTATATTCTGCTTGGAAAGGGAGAGGATATGACCGGTGGCCGCGAAAGGGATTCCATTCTTTCGGATGCGATGGAGGCTACCATTGGGGCAGTCTATCTGGATGGCGGTTTTTTTAAGGCAAAGGAATATGTGGAGCGGTTTGTGCTTAAGGATATCGAAAAAAAGAAATTGTTTTATGACAGTAAGACCTATCTGCAGGAGATTGTACAAAGAGATCATGAGCAGTTAGAGTATGTTCTTTTGAGGGAGGAAGGGCCGGACCATAATAAATCCTTTTATGTGGGGATACGTTTGGATGGAAAGCAGATTGCAGAGGCGTCCGGCAGGACAAAGAAGAAAGCAGAGCAGGCGGCGGCATATCAGGCGATTCTTTTATTGGAGAAAAAATGATTTCTGTTTACAGTCAGTTTTTCAAGTAAATTCCCGAAAGAAAATTTATTTGAAAAATGGCTGTGAATAGTAACAAAAAATGACTGGTGAGACAGTTGGTTTCGTATGCAGGATATCACAAAAAAGTGTGAGGAATAAGATAAAATGTATTTAAAGAGTATTGAGGTACATGGGTTTAAGTCATTTGCA
>CADBMP010000417.1 GCA_902795775.1 uncultured Lachnospiraceae bacterium
CATTTCCTGATTGACCCGGAACAGTCCCACGCTTGCCTCATCATTCAGGGAACAATTCGTCATGACATCGTTTCTGTTCCTTTCAATGCGGATATCAATCTTTCCTAAATGCTCCATATCCAGATGGAGCAGGACACTGTTCTTGTCCGGATGTTTCCTTAGCTGCTCTTTCTGGGTATACACATATAGGTCGCCATGTGCATCCTGGCTGCTAAGTTTTAACGGGAGCTGGAAATAAGAAAAATTTTCATTTAACAGTTTCATGAAATTTATATTATCTTCCATATTTTTTGCAGAGCTGCCAAGGCTTTCTGAATCAGAGCCGGAAAGGGAGCTGCCAATCAGGCTCCGGAAGCTGCTGATCTGTTCGTTCATTTTCTGATAAAAGCTTCCAATATTCTCTTTGGAAAGCTCCTTTGGCGTCAGTGTCCAGTTGCTCTGGAGAAGCCTCGTAAACAGCTTTTCAAATGCTTCCGTCTGGAACAGCTCCTTTACCGCTTCGCTGTCGGACATGGAAATGGTATTATGGATGACGTTCAATACATCCCTTGTGGCTGCTTCACCGGAGGATATTTTTAAAAGCATGCTTTTGCTGACAGGCATATTCTGCAGATGGTTCAACAGCTCATTTCTTTCCCGGGCGGAAAGATAACTGCTCAACAGGTCATTCTCATGCGAATACTTTGCATAAGTGTCAGCAATAATGTTCAAAGATTCATTTGCAGGTTTCGTTTCTGTCATCTGCTCCGTTACATTTTCTTTTGGTGTACGGAATGACTGTAATGTTTCGGAAAGCGTACTTTTTGCGCTGCCAGACAGGGTCTGGAAAAACTTTCCGGCGGCAGAAAAAGGACGTAACGGTTTTGCATCTGTATTTTGTGTATCTTTCGCTGTTTCAGCAGCTGTTTCTGTCAAAGGAGCCTGTTCCTTTCCGGTTTCTTTGGCATCATTTGCTCCTTCTGCACCATTTTCTATCTGCTCCTTTTCTGTCTGCAGGGAGATAATATTTTTTACAAAATCTTTCGTAATAACAGGAATATCCTTCTGGGAGCCGTTTGCAGGCTCCAAAACCTGCATCAGATGATTTAACTGGCGGGCAGATTCCTCCGGGGAAGTATCCGGCGGCAGGGTAAGGGTGCCGTCTGTGGCGGCATCCCGTATCAGCGTAACTGCATCCTGCAGCGGCAGGGAACCATTTTCAAGTTGTGCCATGGTATCTTCTGTCAGAGGAACATTCTTTAACATATTCATTAAATCCTGCGTCACCTGCTCCGGGAGTTCTGAGATGGCAGGAGGAGCAGGCAGAACGGTATTCTCCTGGTTCGTCAGTCCAATGGAAATGAGTTCTTTTCCAAAATATGCCACAGAATCAGCCGGGCTGTTATCTGCCAAGGCGTGAAGCAGGGAAGGAATATCTCTTGAAAAACTCTGTAACTGGTCTAAAAGCTGGTAATTGTCATTGCGGTAGTTGGAAAACTGTGTCACCGTTTCCTGGTTCATCTTCATCATTAAGCGGTTCATGACCGCCAGCGTATTCATATCTTCGGTCTGGAAGTCATAAGACTGCTGCATGAGATTCTGGATGGAAGCACGGTTGATGGGGAGCATATTGTCCATCAGTGCTTTTACTGCGGCTTCGTTATGGTCCGTCAGCGGAAGTCCGGCTTCATCCAATGCCTTCATAATCATGGCAAGCTCGGTGTCACTGTAGCCCACAGATATATTTTCTAAATACAGTGTATTTCCAGAAATCTGTGTCAGACGGAAAGAACCGGTCTGGCCGATAGAAAAGGAGGAGCTGTCAGAAATCTGTGCCCGTATGGTTGTATTGTCTTCTAAAGTGACGGCAATTTCATTGTTTCTAAGGTCTGTAATTTCCCCGCGAATCGTATCGCCCACATGGAGTGCAGAGGGGGTGCGCGTAATGGCGTAATCGGAGCGGCTCCCGATGGTTCTGCCTGTTTGTCCGGCATTAGAAGGCGCACTTTGAGTGGCCCGTTTGTTCACACCGGGATTTTGACGGGATTGTCCCCTGCCTGCCGTATTTGTGTTTAATGGGTGTATTCTCTGATCCATAAGCATTTAAAACCTCGTTTTTCTACAAAATAATAAACAAAAGGCGGATTCTGCCCTTTGTTCACACTAATCCTCTATATAGTATATCGGAAACGAAAGCACTTCATATATCTTTTTTTCCTCTTTTTTTCAAAAAAAACTTGACAATACTTTTGTCTAGTGTTATCTTACTAATTAGAAATTAGCACTCCATTTAATTGAGTGCTAACAAAGCAAATCGATAGAGCAAATTTAACAACGAAGTCCCTGCTGCCAGAAAATCGGGAGGAAAAGTGTTATGGAACTGGATGAAAGAAAGTTAAAAATCTTACAGGCAATCATCCGTACTTATTTAGATACCGGTGAACCTGTTGGCTCCAGAACAATATCAAAATTTAGCGATTTAAAGCTCAGCTCTGCCACAATTCGGAATGAAATGGCAGATTTGGAGGAGATGGGCTACATTTTACAGCCGCATACCTCAGCAGGGCGGATTCCATCAGATAAAGGGTATCGCCTTTATGTGGATACCATGATGGAGGCAAAGGAGAGTGAAGTAAGGAATTTAAGGGAAGAATTAGAGGAAAAGGTAGAAAAGGTCGATGATGTTTTGAAACAGGTGGCAAAATTCCTGGCCACGAACACGAATTATGCGACCATGGTTTCCGGACCAAAATATCAGTCCAAGCATGTGAAATTTATCCAGATCACTTCTGTAGATGAGGAGCATCTTCTGGCAGTAATCGTGTTGGATAACAATACGGTAAGGAACCAGATGATACGTGTGGAGGAGATTATTGAACCGGAAATGCTGTTAAAGCTCAATTTCATCCTGAATACGACCTTGAACGGCTTAGATGTCGTGGAGATGAATCTGGCACTGATCCAGCAGATCAAGGAGCAGATGGAAACACATACGCAGGTGATTGATTCGGTGTTGGAAGTCATTGGAAAAACGCTTTTGGAAAATGACGACCCGGAAATTTATACCAGCGGCACCATGAACATCTTAAAGTATCCGGAGCTTGCGGATAAGTCAAAGGCGGCGGAAATCATCAGTGCATTTGAAGAAAAGGAGACATTCCACAGCTGGCTGGGGCTTCCTGACAGGAAAATGAGCAATGAAACGCATGATATCCAGGTATATATCGGGGATGAGAACAGCTTAGCTTCCATGAAAGACTGCTCCATGGTAACAGCGACTTACCAGATCAGGGAGGGAGTTTATGGAAAAATCGGAATTGTCGGACCAAAGAGAATGGATTACGACAAGGTCGTTGGCACATTGAATTCCCTGATGGGACAGTTAGATGATATATTCAAAGAAAAATAGTGAGGTGAGAAAAGTGGCAGAGGAAAAGGAAAATTTAGAAGAAAACTCCGTAGAGGAGGGAAAAGGTGAAGAAAAGGGTTCTGAAGACAAAGCAGATTCTTCACAGGAGAACAAAGAAACACCGGAAAACGCGACAACGGATGGGAAAGAGGTTTCCAAAGAAGAAGCGGAAGAAGACGGAGCGGAGGAAGGTGCTGCCGGGTCAGAAAAAGGACAGAAACTTTTTGGAAAGAAAAAAGAAAAAAAGCCGGATAAAATGAAGGAGAAGTTAAAAGAGTTAGAAGACCAGCGGATCCGCCAGTTAGCCGAGTTTGAAAACTTCAGGAAACGTTCAGAAAAGGAAAAGTCCCAGATGTTCGAGATAGGGGCAAAAACGGTCATTGAAAAAATCCTTCCGGTCATAGATAATTTTGAACGTGGTCTTTCTGCTGTTTCCGAAGAAGAAAAGTCATCTTCTTTTGTACAGGGAATGGAGCTTGTATATAAACAGATCCTTACAACATTTGAGG
This sequence comes from uncultured Lachnospiraceae bacterium, assembly GCA_902795775.1. Taxonomy (GTDB): domain Bacteria; phylum Bacillota; class Clostridia; order Lachnospirales; family Lachnospiraceae; genus Butyribacter. The sequence continues at coordinate 3,898 of CADBMP010000417.1, forward strand.
AGCTTGGCGTGAAACCGATTGAAGCTGTTGGAAAAGAGTTCGACCCGAATCTGCATAATGCAGTGATGGCGGTGGATGATGACAGCCTGGAAAGCGGCACTATTGCAGAAGAAATGCAGAAGGGCTATATGTATAAAGAGAGTGTAGTAAGACATAGTATGGTAAAGGTAGTCAATTAGCTGGTATAGCGTAAATTAAATAACTGATACATTCATGTTTAAGAAACGATGTACTGGTAACTATGGACAGATGAGACTGGTCAATAATCAGCCTTTCTGTGGATCCATATAAATTTAAAGCCGCAGGCTGAAAATGGCGGTGGACAGTAAGCAAGGTATCAACAATAAATAGAGAGAGAGGTAATCATTATGAGTAAGATTATTGGAATTGACTTAGGAACAACAAATTCATGTGTAGCCGTTATGGAAGGCGGAAAGCCGGTTGTAGTGGCAAATACAGAGGGCGCAAGGACGACACCGTCCATTGTGGCATTTTCAAAAAACGGGGAGAGATTAGTTGGTGAGCCTGCTAAACGCCAGGCAGTTACAAATGCAGAAAAGACCATTTCTTCCATCAAAAGGCATATGGGTACGGATTATCGTGCCGTTATTGATGACAAGAAATATTCCCCACAGGAAATTTCTGCCATGATCTTACAGAAATTAAAGGCAGATGCAGAAAGCTATCTGGGAGAAAAGGTAACAGAAGCAGTTATTACCGTACCGGCATATTTTAATGATGCACAG
>CADBMP010000418.1 GCA_902795775.1 uncultured Lachnospiraceae bacterium
AGAAGCAGAATATGCGAATCAGGCAAAATCTAAATTTCTTGCCAATATGTCACATGAAATCAGGACGCCCATCAATGCCGTTTTAGGCATGGATGAGATGATTTTAAGGGAGAGTACGGAGCCGGAAATCAGAGGGTATGCTGCGGATATTTTTACCGCCGGAAATACGCTTTTGTCCCTGATCAACGATATTCTGGATTCCTCCAAAATTGAATCCGGGAAAATGGAGATTGTACCTTTGGAATACGAGCTTCCGACCCTGCTTCGTGACCTGGTCAATATGATTCAGGGCAGGGCGCAGGCAAAGGATCTGATTTTAGAGGTGGAGGTGCAGGAAAATCTGCCGGTAAAGCTGTTTGGGGATGATGTCAGGATTCGGCAGGTCATTACAAATATCTTAACGAATGCAGTGAAGTACACGCCGTCCGGTACGGTGTGGTTCCGCGTGACCGGAGAAATGGAAGGGGATGAAGTGACCGTACATTTTGAAGTAGAGGATACCGGAATCGGCATCAAAGAGGAGGATATGCCGAAACTTTTTGAGGAATTCCAGAGAATTGAAGAAAGCAGGAACCGCAACATTGAAGGTACCGGGCTTGGCATGAACATCACGCTCCAGCTTTTGAAGCTGATGGGAAGTAAATTACAGGTAAAGAGCGTGTACGGAAAAGGTTCCATCTTTTTCTTTGATTTAAAACAGAAAATTGTGGACCATGCGCCGATTGGTGATTTTAAGGAAATGTTGAGCCATTCTGCGGAAAGCTATACTTACGAGGGCGGTTTTATGGCACCGGATGCAAAGGTCCTTGTGGTGGATGACAATGCCACGAACCGCAAGGTATTTAAGAGCCTTTTAAAAATTACGAAAATCCAGGTTTCGGAGGCGGGCAGCGGCAAAGAAGCGTTAGAGCTTGTGGAACATGAGGATTTTGACATGATTTTCATGGACCACATGATGCCGGATATGGACGGTGTGGAGACGATGCAGCGGATGCGGCAGATGGAACGTCTGAAGGATACGCCAATTTATGTGCTGACTGCAAATGCCGTCACCGGTGCAAAGGAGCAGTATCTGGAATATGGATTTGACGGGTTCATTTCAAAACCGATTGTATCCGAAAAGCTGGAAAATGCGTTGAAAGAGGAGCTTAAGGCAGAGCTTTTAAAACCTTTGGAGGAAACGGAAGCAGGGCAGGCAGGGGAGAAGCAGAAGGCATATTCCACAGACGATTATCCGGTCGTTGATGGTCTGGACTGGGGCTACGCACAGCTGCATCTGCCGGATGAGGAGCTTTTGGTTTCTACGGTAAAGGATTTTTATGATGTACTGCTTTTTCAGGCGGATAAGCTGCAGGGAATGTTTGTGGAGCTGGAAAATAATCCTTCTTCTGAACCGATGACGGCGTACCGGATTCAGGTTCATGCCATGAAAAGCGTGGCTGCCACCATTGGAATTGTTCCGCTTGCGGGCATGGCAAAAATTCTGGAGTTTGCGGCGAGGGCGGAGGATTTTGGAACGATTCTTGCACTTCATGATACGTTCATGAAGGAGTGGAGGTCTTACCATGAAAAGCTGAACGGTGTGTTCGGGATTGGTGCCGGAACATCTGAAAAAGAACCTGCGGACCAGGGGATGTTATCTGCCATGTTCGCCATGCTGCGTCCGGCAATGGATGATTTTGATCTGGATACGGTGGACAGCGTGGCAGAAAAGTTAGAAAGCTATTGTTATCCGGCGGAAATTGAGGAGAAGATGCCGGGGCTTTTGGCAGCGGTAAAGGATATGGATGCGGACGAGGCAGAACGCATCATGCAGGAGATGGAAACGGTCCATTGATTCCATTCTCTTTACAGGAACGGCATATGATTTATAAGGCAGGGAAAACCATTCTCTGCCTTTTTCATCCTTTTTTCTCTGAAAAGCAAAAAAAAGCAGTTGGAAAAGCTGGGAAAATGCGTTAAAATAAAAGGGGAATTTTATGCGTGTATAAGAGATAAAATTACGAAACAGATTTTCATATAAAATCAAAAAATAATGGACGGAAACGGTGTTAAAAAATTATGTAAAGAAAGGGAGAAGTGTATGAAGTCAATCGTTTTATATACAGAGGAAATTGATGAGCCTTCGGAGGCGGCGGAGGAGCTTTTTGAACAGGCAGAGGATTTTGTGTTTGAAAAGAACAGCCTTGGAATTATTTTTGCAGATGAAGAGCTGGATTATGCGGAATTTTATCAATGCCTGTCAGAAAAGTGGAGCTTTCCTGTGATTGGAACAACGGCTCTGGCGACACTGGTGGGAAAGCAGGGCTGTAAGGAGAGCGGAATTTCCATG
>CADBMP010000419.1 GCA_902795775.1 uncultured Lachnospiraceae bacterium
AGTATAGAGAAATGAGTATAGAGAAATGAGGTGGAGCATGAAAGAAAAAAATAATCAGAATCCGGACATGAATGAAATTTTGAATGAAACAGATGAGGAAAAGAAAAAAGAAAAGTACAATGAGTATGTGACAAATATGACACCAAAGAGCAATTCCTTGCTGAACTGCCTGAAGGCTTTTCTGGTGGGAGGGGCAATCTGTCTGGCAGGAGAGGGTATCCGGCGGTTTTATATGTATCTGGGGAATGATGAAGAATTAGCAGGTTTTTATACAACTATTTCCCTGATTTTTCTCAGTGTGATTCTGACAGGGCTTAATGTATATCAGAAATTGGGACAGTTTGGTGGTGCAGGGAGCATTGTGCCAATTACGGGCTTTGCAAATTCGGTCGTTTCTCCTGCGATTGAATTTCAGGCAGAAGGACAGGTCTTTGGAATTGGATGCAAAATTTTTACCATTGCCGGACCGGTCATTTTATACGGCATTTTTTCCAGTTTCCTTTTGGGCGTGGTCTATTTTATACTTCGGATGCCGATATCATAGAGGCAGGGAACGTTCCTTAACGAAATCTCATTGATTCAGATGCCGTAAAAGAGGGGTAAAAATCTATTGCGCTCTTTTGGAACGTGTGATAGAATTTAGATTACTGTAAACAGGAATAAATGGCAGCATGGGGGGATAATATGATTTTAAGATACCCGGAATATTATGAGCAGTTTCAGTGTATTGCCGGAGAATGTGAGGATACCTGCTGTGCAGGGTGGGAAATCGACATAGATGAAGAAACTTATGAGAGGTACAGACAGGTACCGGGTGAATTTGGGGCAAGGCTCAGGGAAAACATTAAGGAATATCCTGCAGATGATGATTATTTGTATGAAACGCATGGATTTTGTTTAAAAGAGGATAAAAGGTGTCCGTTTTTGAATCAGGACAATCTGTGTGACCTGATTCTGGAATTAGGAGAACAGTCCCTGTGCTTTGTCTGTGCAAATACGCCCAGAAATTATTTTGAATATGGCGGGGCAAGGGAAATTTCTATCAGTCCCAGTTGTCCCGAAGCCGGCCGTTTCATTTTTTCACAGATGGAACCGGTGCGTTTTGTGGAAAGGGAGTCTGGAGAAAAGTTTGGCCTGCAGGAATCGGAAGAGGAGCTTCTTTTGGCAGATGCAGTAAGGGCCGCAAGGGATGCCTCCATTTTTCTTTTGCAGAGGCGTATGTACAAAGGAGAAAAAAAGAAGATTACCGGGCGTCTGTGTGAATTCCTGATATTTGCCGGAAAAGTGCAGGAGTTTTGGAACCAGCAGAAAATAGAGGAAATTTTTTCATATTCCCAAAAAGCAGAAGCAGGAGAGCTGGATTCTTTTTTTGAAGATGAAAAAAAGAAATTATTTCAAACATTCGGGGACAAAGAAAAAAACAATACCGTCTACCGGTGTTTATGCAAACGAATAAAGCTTTTCGCAGCCTTAGAATGTGTCAATGAGGATTGGAGGAACACACTGGAGAATATTGTTTCACATTTCCTGGACGGAAATCAGGAAATGAGATATTCTGACATGCGGAAGGCTTTCGATACATATATAGAAGAAAAGGGACTGGAATATTTATATGAGCAGCTTTTGGCATATTATGCGTTCCTGATGCTTCCAAGGGCTTTGGAGGATGATAATTTCATGGGTAGAGCGCAGTTTGTGGCAGTAAGTTTTCTGATGGTGCGGGACATGAATATAGAAACGTTTTTCAGAAAACGCCAGGAGTCCTTAAAAGATGCGTTTACAGCGGAAGAATTTATGGAACAGGTTCGTTTTTATGCAAAGGAAGTGGAGCATTCAGAAGAAAATACAGAGCTTTTAGAGGAAGAATTTTTGTTTGAAGAAGAGTATGGACCAGAAATGCTTATGCTGCAGTTTTAAGAAGAAAGGGACTGCTGCGGGGAGAAGGAACTGAAGTGGGAAGAAGGGACTGCAATGGGCAGTACAGCAACAGAAAGGTAAGGTGGTATCATGAGAATTCCTAAA
>CADBMP010000420.1 GCA_902795775.1 uncultured Lachnospiraceae bacterium
CAGGAAATGTTGAAAAATGCTTTAGAGCTTTTAGGCTACCGCTGCCAGGTCCAGATTAGCAAAAAAGAAACACCATCTCCTACCATGGACGATTTTATCAACACAAAAGTCAATACCCATGCGACCACAGAAATGAAACGTTTTTCCTTTGATATACGGGCTTAAAAACGATATAATAGTCCCCTTATTTTATGGATTCATGAACAACATAATGCCCGTTATGCTGCTGCGTATAATATGAATGAAATTGCAGAAACCATGAAATCATGATAAAATTGCTCTATCATTTAGAAAATCTGAAAAAAGGGGGAGTTCTTCTTATGGGAATTTATTTAAATCCGGGAAATATGAATTTTAAAGAAACGCTGAGTTCTGAAATTTATGTGGATAAGACCATGATGATTTCCGTTATAAATAAATATATTGATACAGGAAACAAATATATCTGTATCTCCAGACCACGCCGTTTCGGAAAGACGATTGCCGGAAATATGTTAAGTGCGTATTATTCCAAAGGGTGCGATTCAAAGGAGCTGTTCTCCGGGTGCAGGATAGCATCGGTGGACGGCTATGAAAATAAGATGAATCAATATAATGTGATTCAACTGGATATCAACGGGGCCTATCAGAACATCCGGGACAAGGAAAATATGCTTGAGATTCTTACAGAAAGAATCAAAAAGGAAATGCGGAAACAATTTCCAGACATTACACTGCCAGAAAACTATTCCCTTGCAGAATCCATCCTCGCTGTGTATGAAGAAACCGGAGAAACGTTCATCCTGATTTTTGATGAATATGACGTATTGGTCAGGGAACAGGTATCAAAGGAGCTATTTGCTAAATTTTTAAGCTTTTTGAACGGGCTGTTCAAGGATAATACCATGCGTCCTGCCATTTCCCTTGCCTACCTGACAGGAATCCTTCCGGTGGTCAGGGACCGGATCCAGTCTAAACTGAATAATTTCATAGAATACACCTTTCTGGATGCAGTGGAACTGGCTGAATTTGTCGGCTTTACCTCAACGGAGGTAAAATCCCTGTGCCAAAAATACCAGATAGATTTTAAGGAATGCAGACGCTGGTATGATGGATATTCTCAAAGGGGATATGAAATCTATAATCCGGAATCTGTCATACAGTCTATTTACAGAAATAACTTTGTAGGATATTGGGGAATGACCTCCACATATGCCGCCATTTCAGACCGCATTAGACAGAATTTTTCAGGCACCAAAGAGGACGTGATAAGGATGCTTGCGGGAGAAGAAATCGAGGTGAATGTAACAAGCTATATGAACACGATGGATTCCTTCCGGACGAAGGACGACCTTTTCACGTATCTGATCCACATCGGCTATCTGGCGTATGATTACAAGAAAAAGACCTGCCGTATCCCGAACTGGGAGATCAGGCAGGAATGGTACAATGCGGTCAGGGTGGATGATGAATATACGGTGACGAATGAAATCATTGCCGCCTCCAGGGAGCTCCTTTCGGAAACAATACGAGAGAACGCAGAGGCTGTGGAAAAAGCACTGGATGCCAGCCACATCCATGTGACCAGCAACCGCAGCTATAATAACGAGGATGCCCTGCAGAGTGCCATCTATCTGGCATACCTTTATGCCCTGAACCAGTATACGATCATCCGGGAGATGACTACAGGAAAAGGTTTTGCAGATGTCGTGTTCCTTCCATTCGTACCGGACATGCCAGCCATGATCATAGAATTAAAGAGGAATGGTTCCGCAGAGAGTGCATTGGAACAGATCCGGGAAAAACGGTATTTTTCGTCATTGGAAAATTATGCCGGGGATATCCTTTTTGTGGGAATCAATTATGATGAGGGGAAGAAGACGCATGAATGCAGGTTTGAGAGGTTTGAAAAATTGTCTTCATTTAATTAACTGCCTGGAATAATCTATTCCTGCCAGCCGATTTTCTAATCGCGCCGTCAGGCATATCGAGCAGGAGGGGGATTTCCACTCCTACTCGCCGCAAACCGCCGGTCAGCTTTTGCTGACACCCTTCCTTTCAGCGGCTCTGTGGATAATGAAAAAGGACCATGATACAATACCATATCATAGTCCTTTTCATTTTTACCTGATTTCTCAGCTCTTTTCTTCCCCGGAGCCTTCACTGCCTTCAGAATCCAGATCTTCTCCAAGCTTTTCCTTTTCGATATCATCAAATATGTAATCAAATACCGATGCCATCCCCACAAATTCACATCCATAAAACCTGATAGTACCTTCTTTTTTTGCCTGCCGGACAATACGGACGACACAGCTCAAGCTTTCCTTTGTTTCTTCAAACATCAGCTTTGCATTAAAATAATAGCCGATCGGCAGTACGCTTTCCGTAGAAAATCCAATTCCCGACCTGGAAATATTCTGGATCTGAATTGGTGCATGGATATTTTCCACCTTTACATAATCCTGCTTAAACAACGAAGAAACTTCTAAACTCATGGTAATAGGAATCCTTTTTGCCCTGCGGTGTTCTTCCATTTTCATCCTCCTTTCCGTTGATCATTCTCCTTACATGGATATTTTATGCTGCTATTTACAGCCAATTTATATGTGTAAAGCAACATTTTATGCGTCCAGAATTTCAGCAAGGATCTGATTGACCATCCCCGGGTCTGCTTTTCCCTGCATGGCTTTCATGGTCTGTCCCACTAAAAAACCAATCGCTTTTTTCTTTCCGCTTTTATAATCCTCCACAGATTTTGGATTTTCAGCCACAATTTTTTCAATGGTGCTTCTAAGTGCGCCATCATCCGATACCGTCTTTAAGCCCTTTTCTTCCACATAGCTTTCCGGATCGATGTCTTCATGAAAGATTTTCTCAAACACTTCTTTTGCCACAGAGCTGTTTATGACCTTCTCCTCCGTAAGCTTTATGAGCTTTGCCAGATTTTCCGGTGAGAACCTGATTTCTTCCACATCCATGTCTTCTTCTTTTAAAAGACGCATGGTCTCCACCATCAGCCAGTTGGAAACCTTTTTCGGACTATTGCAGATGGCGTTTGTCTGTTCAAAAATATCCGCCAGATGTTTATTGGATGTAATGATTCCTGCATCATATTCCGGAAGCCCAAATTCGGTCTGGTAGCGTTCCATTTTTTCTGACTGGAATTCTGGCTGTGCTGCCTTAATTTCCTCCAGCCACTCATCACTGATCAGCACAGGCACTAAATCCGGCTCTGGAAAATAACGGTAATCCTGCGCATCTTCCTTGGAGCGCATTGCATACGAATATTCCTTTTCATCATCCCATCTTCTGGTTTCCTGAATCACTTTTTCCCCGGCTTCAATGAGGTCAATCTGACGCTCCCTTTCCCCCTCAATGGCTCTGGAAATTGCCTTAAAGGAATTTAAGTTCTTCATTTCTGTACGTGTGCCAAATTCCTCTGCCCCCGCTTCACGGACGGAAAGATTAACATCTGCACGCATGGATCCTTCCTGTAATTTACAGTCAGATGCCCCTAAATACTGTATAATCATCCTGAGTTTTTCCAGATATGCAATGACTTCCTCTGCGGAGCGCATATCCGGTTCAGAAACAATCTCTATCAAAGGCACACCGGAACGGTTAAAGTCTACTAAAGAATTTTCTCCCCACTCGTCATGCACGAGCTTTCCGGCATCCTCCTCCATGTGGATTTCACGGATTCCAATGGTCTTTTTCCCTCCGGCTTCTGTTTCAATTTCAATGCCGCCGTTCCTGCAGATGGGCAGATACAGCTGGGAAATCTGGTAATTCTGTGGATTATCCGGATAGAAGTAATTTTTCCGGTCAAATTTACAATTTTTTGTAATGGTACAGTTCGTGGCAAGCCCCACAGCAACCGCATACTCCACGACCTTTTTGTTAAGGACCGGAAGCGACCCCGGCATACCGGTACATACCGGACAGGTATGTGAATTTGGCGCGCCGCCAAATGCAGTGGAACAGCCACAGAAAATCTTTGTTTTTGTGGCAAGCTCCACATGTACCTCTAATCCAATCACTGTTTCATACTGTTTCATATTTTATATCTTCCTCTCGTTTCTATGAGATTTTCAGGGGAGCAATGCAGCATAGTCCAATCGGCATTTCATTACGTTTTATTCTGCTAATGGAACTATGCAGCACAGCACGTCCATATTATTTAAATACTAATCCGCTAACGTGCAGTGTAAAAACTCCCTTGTCTGTTCGTATGCGTATGCAGCACGTATAATTTTCTTTTCTTCAAAGCAGTTTCCAATGAGCTGTACTCCAATCGGCAGTCCCTTCTTGTCCAGCCCGCATGGAACGGAAATTCCCGGAAGCCCTGCCAGATTCACAGATATCGTATAAATATCTCCTAAGTACATCTTAATCGGGTCACTTAAACTTTCCCCTAATTTTGGTGCCGTTGTCGGTGCTGCCGGTCCTAAAATCACATCATATGTTTCAAATGCCTTATCAAATGCCTGTTTGATCAATGCCTTCGTCCGCAGTGCCTTTAAATAATAAGCATCATAATACCCGGAGCTTAACACAAAGGAGCCTAACATGATTCTCCTTTTCACCTCTGCCCCGAAGCCTTCCGAACGTGATTTCTTATACATGCTGTGAAGCCCGTCATACTCCCCGGTACGGTATCCGTATTTTACACCGTCAAAACGGGCAAGATTCGAGCTTGCCTCTGCACAGGCTATGACATAATAAGCCGGAATTGCATATTCCACAAGGCTTAAATCAAATTCCTCCAGAACTGCCCCTTTCTTTTCCAGCTCCTTTGCAGCATTTAATACCGCCTCTTTTACATCGCCATCCAGTCCTTCTCCGAAATAATCCCTTGGAATCCCGATTTTTAAGCCCTTCACATCATCCTTTAATGCTGAGGTAAAATCATAATCCTCACGCTTTACCGAAGTAGAATCCTTTTTATCATGAGAAGCAATCGTCTCTAAGATTACTGCACAGTCCGTCACATCCTTTGCCACAGGACCAATCTGGTCAAGGGAAGAACCATATGCAATCAGGCCATATCTGGAAACCGTACCATATGTTGGCTTTAATCCGGTCACACCACAGAACGAACTTGGCTGCCTGATAGAACCGCCGGTATCAGAACCAAGTGCATAAAAGCATTCTTCTGCCGCAACGGCCGCACAGGAGCCGCCGGAAGAACCGCCCGGTACATGCTCTGTATTCCATGGATTTTTTGTGGCTCCAAAAAAAGATGTTTCTGTGGTGCTTCCCATGGCAAACTCATCCATATTGGTCTTTCCTAAAATGACAGCTCCTGCCCGCTCCAGATTCCGTACTGCTTCTGAAGAAAACGTTGGAATAAAATTTCCAAGTATTTTTGAGCTGCAGGTGGTCAGAAGTCCCTCTGTACACATATTATCCTTAATTGCCACCGGGACGCCTGCCAAAGGACCTTGATATCTTCCTTCTTCTATTCCCTTCTGCACTTCTTTTGCCCGTTTCAAAGCTCCTTCTCTGTCAACCGTAACAAAGCTGTTCACCTTTTCTTCTTTTTTTTCGATTGCAGTAAGAGCCTCCTTCACCGCCTCCTCTACAGAAACTTCCGAAGCCTTGATTTTTTTTCCGGCTTCTACTGCTGTCAATCCTAATAAGGACATAATTCTTCCTCCATTTCCTGTATCTGTTACTGCTGTTTTAAGCTGTCACATAACATCTTCCCTATACTATCGTCTTTGGCACCACAAAAGTGTCTTCTTTCCGTTCCGGCGCGTTCTTCAACGCATCTTCATGGCCATCCCCGTTCGTCACCTCGTCCTCCCGAAATACGTTATGCACAGGAAATACATGGGACATTGGTTCCACAGAAGAGGTATCCAGCTCATTCAGCTTATCAATATAATCGAGCATTTCTCCCATATCTTTTTTGGCAGCCTCCTTTTCTTCCGAAGAAAGCTCCAGCTTTGCAAGAATCCCGACGTATTCTATTGTTTCATCTGATATTACATTTGCCATAATCATCCTCATTTCTTTTATCATCATTCCAAAAACATATTTATTGCTTTTTACAGTCCATGCTGCGTTTCAGCCCCTCCGGATAAATTGCTGAATGTGCTTACATTGTTTTTATCCAAAAAGACCTTTAAAGAAATCTGCAATCGCCTGGAAAATGGATGCAAAAAAATCACCTATTTTTTCTATCAGTCCGCCCGTATCCACATTCCCGATATCAATTCCCTTTTCCTTCAAATTTTCATAAATATCTTTCGCCTGCTCAGTAATGGAATCCACATCAATATCCACTTCCGACACTTTTTCCATCATATCGGTAATATTATTGATGTCCTCTTCTGAAAGGTCCAAATCAAGTGCCTTCGCGGAGTTTTCCACCGCATCATGGATATCCGCCGAATCTGCCAGATTTTCCGTGAATACCTTCTGTTTTACGGCCGCCACTAACTCTGCCGCTTTTTCTTTATCACCAATATTTTCCCCAAGCTCTGCAGTCGTTACAAGCTCATTTGTGGCGGTGTCCATGGTATCTTCTGAAATTTCTTCTCCTGTCATTTCAGAATATGCTTTCATGGCACCCACCAGTGCAGAAGTTCCGGAAATGCTGAACGGTCCAACCACAGTGACCTGCGCATCCTTCAGGCCTGCTGTTGTCAATGCATTGCAGTACATATTCGGAGTACAGTAATTGATGTTCTTCGTTTCCACATCAATTCCGGTGCCGTCTTCCGCCTTAATTACCATTACAGAAGATAACGCCCTTTTTCCAATGACGGAAGCAGAAATATACTTTCCTAAATAATCATGCTCCTCTTGATTCGTGATTTCTATGGTCTTATAACTGTCAAGATCTTTTTCAGAAATGCCAAAACCGGATAAGACCGCATTTTTCTCCTTCGCTTTTAAATCATGACCAAAAGCGATATACCGGTCAAACCCCGAATCCCCGCCTTCTGCCAATGCCATCTGCCCTGATGCAAAAATACCGGAATAAATGACCGCTGCGCAAATGATGCCAATTTTTGATTTTTTCATGAAAACTAAGCCTCCATTCTTCATACGCTCCTGCCTGTTTACTTCCGGGCAAAACGTATACGCTCCATGGCTTTCTTTGTATTTTCTGCGCTTCCAAACGCAGTCAGCCGGAAATATCCTTCCCCGCTCGGTCCAAAGCCGGAGCCCGGTGTTCCCACAATGTTCAGCTCCTCCAAAAGATAATCAAAGAAATCCCATGACTTCATGCCGTCCGGTGTCTTTAACCAGATATACGGCGCATCCACTCCGCCGAACACTTCATATCCGGCACCTGTAAGGCCTTCTCTGATGACCTTTGCATTATTCATGTAATATGCAATCTGTTCTTCTGTTTCTTTCCTGCCTTCCGGAGAATACACAGCCTCTCCGGCAGCCTGGATGATGTATGGGGCACCGTTAAATTTTGTTCCATGACGACGTGCCCAGAGGGAATGGAGCATCACATCCCCACATTTCAATTCCTTTGGAATTACCGTAAAGCCTAAGCGCGTGCCGGTAAAACCTGCATTTTTGGAAAAGCTTCGGATTTCAATGGCACATTCCAAAGCACCTTCACATTCATAAACGGAATGCGGCACTCCCGGTGTACTGATATATGCTTCATACGCCGCATCATAAATAATGACGGAACCTTCCTTTCTGGCATAATCCACCCAAACTTGAAGCTGCTCTTTTGTGAGCGTGGTTCCGGTCGGATTATTTGGAAAGCACAGATAGATTACATCCGGTACTTCTTTCGGAAGCTCCGGCACAAACCCGTTTTCCTTTGTGCATGGCATATAAATGACATTTGACCACTTTTCGGTTTCCGGGTCATATTCGCCGGTCCTGCCTGCCATTGCATTGGAATCCACATAAACAGGATATA
>CADBMP010000421.1 GCA_902795775.1 uncultured Lachnospiraceae bacterium
AAAAAATCTTTAATTTCCATAATCTTTCATATCCTCCTGTTAGTTATTCTGATTTGGCATATACGAAACGAAATCTTCGGGATTATATTCCCCACACCATTTCCAATCCATTTTTAAACTGCTTTTTATTATACACGATATTCAATGAAAAATCAATTATTTTCCTGTGACTATTCACAGATATTTTACAACGGTTCAGCCTTCTCAAAATAATCATTACAGGTCATTTTCAGTTTTCTTTGACGTAACTGCCATTTCATGATATCATAAATTATAAAATTATACATCGTATTTTAACTGACGAATAAAAAATGAACCTATCATTTTATACGAACACAAGTGTGCGAAGTGCAGCCTTATTCTTACACTTTACACGCATGTGTAAACCGCAGAAACAGATCAGCACACTTTATATGCATGTGTAAACCGCAGAAACAGATCAGCGCACTTTACAGAAGCTTAAAGAACAGGGGCAGGGAAAGATGGAAACAGGATTGGATTTTAAAGAAAATAAAATATTAAATTCTTCTCAGATTGATACAATATTTGATTCCATGAGCGATGGCGTCATTACCATCAATCAACATGGCACCATTACTTATACCAACCTCTCCTGCCTGAAGATTTTCAAACTTCCTGAAGAAACTAACTTAGGCGGAGCTTCCTTTGAGCACATTTTTCTTACGAACCAGAAAAAAAACAAAGCCCTGTTAAAGCTCTATACTGCCATTGTAAACGGAACATTTGAAAAGAAAGAAACCCATATCAGCTATTACACACCGGACGGGGAAAAAATATCTCTTTTGATTCAGGTGTCCACGCCTAAATCAAATTCCAATTCATCTGAAATTATGCTGCTCATTAAAGACCGTTCCATTCACTCCACGCTGCGCCAGAGGGACAGGGACTGTGCTTTTATTTTTTCCGGGCTGATCATCTGCGTCACCCTTTACCTGATGACCTGGAGCTGCATTCGTTTCACACTGAACATCCATCTCAGGACCGCAGTATATACCATCATGATAGAAACGATTGCATTCTTCCTTTTTCTGGAAATTATTTTTCTGACCAGTTTTTCCTTAAATGATCTGGGACTTTTGCCAAATTCCAAGACCTTTTGGAAAAACATAAAGGAAACCCTGTTCGTTATCCTGATTTACAGTATCCTCATGGTCATACTGAACATGCTCCTGTTCATAACCGGAAACAATGTGAAAAACCACTTTATCGGCGGCTCTCCGGCAGGTGCCTTAAATTACGTGATAACAGCATTTATCCAGGAATTTCTAGCAAGAGGCGTTATCCAGAACTGCATTAAAGTTCTTGTAAAAATAAAATACCAGAAATTTTTTTGCGTACTTTTGACCTCGCTCCTCTTTTCGCTCATGCATATTCCATTTGGTTTTATCTTTATGATGGGGGCATTTTTGCTCAGCCTTGTCTTAGGTTTCATTTATGAACGGCAGAAAAATTTATGGGGATGCTTCCTTTTACACTGGAGCTGCGGATATCTGACCATGTGCATGTTTTTTTAACGTTACAGGCCATACATATTTTTTTAAGAATAATCCTGCCACAGCTCACATACACATGAAAAAAAGGAATCATTTACATCGCTTATATTCATGGAAAATTCAGAAAACAGAACAAATATTAAAATTGACCAGGCACTGGACTTTGCCCTAAAGCTTCCTCCCGAGGAACGGGCAGAAAGTGCCTTTTTAAATTTTGGTTTTGAAGATGATATCAATTCCCTTCAGGTAATCGTAAGGCATACCGAATCCATCCGGAATCTGGAAACCATGTTTTCTTCCACAAAGGTCACAGAACTTTTAAACGGCTATGCCATTATTACGACCCTCCCTGAAAATTTAGAAGCCCTCTCCTCACTTCCTCAAATCACCTACATAGAAAAGCCCAAACGCTTATCTTATGAGCTTCAGGACAGCCGCTCCGCCTCCTGCCTTTCCGGTGTCCAAAAAAGCATTTATACCGCTAATATGGATTTTCAGGTCAGCACTTCAGGTTTCTCCCTGTCCGGTGCAGGCACCCTTGTCGGCATCATTGATTCCGGCATTGATTACCGTCATCCTGCTTTTCTTTCTGAAAACGGCGAAAGCCGGATTGCTTATTTCTGGAACCAGGCAGCAGATGCAGCGGATGATTTTTCGCGCATCCCGGCAGGCTACAGCTTTGGGGTGCAATACACAAAAAGCACTCTGACGGAAGCAATCCTGGAAAATGGCCTGCTTCCGGATACAGAAACCAGCAGCGGCCATGGTACTGCAGTCGCAGGAATTGCCGCCGGAAACGGGAATGGCTCTCCCGGCTTTATCTACCGGGGAATCGCCACCGAAAGCGAGCTCATTGTGGTACGCCTTAGAAGAAAAGATAAGGACTTTTCAGGAACCACCGAGGTCATGATGGGCGTCGATTACGCCATAAGGAAAGCCATTGAAGAAAATAAGCCCATTGCCATCAATTTAAGCTTTGGAACGAACGAAGGCTCACATACCGGGCAGTCCCTGTTTGAAACCTATCTTTCTGAGCTTCTGGGGACATGGAAGGCCACTATCATTGCCGCCTCCGGAAACGAGGGAGATGCCAGGCACCACAGCCGGATTGTTTTAAACACTCCGGAACAACAAGTGGAATTTTCCATCGGGCCGGGCGAAAAAAGTCTTTCCCTGCAGATTTGGAAAGATTATACAGATGAATTTCAGATGATATTAGAATCCCCGGGCGGAAAACGCTTTTTTCTTCCTGAACAAAACGGGATTCCATTTCACTTTCAGACAAATTCCGATAAAATTATATACTACTCCGGCACACCTACCCCGTTTACCATACAGCAGCCGGTATTCCTGGAATGGCTTTCCGGTGATGCGGGCTTTTTGGAACGGGGCATTTGGAAGCTCTCCTTTCTTTCCAGGCGGAGCA
The DNA here is from genome assembly GCA_902795775.1 of uncultured Lachnospiraceae bacterium. Lineage (GTDB taxonomy): Bacteria > Bacillota > Clostridia > Lachnospirales > Lachnospiraceae > Butyribacter. The sequence continues at coordinate 2,941 of CADBMP010000421.1, forward strand.
TAACAGGAATCGTGGACCTGTGGTTTCCTACTGTGGAATCCGTCGGAAAAGAAACGGGATTTTTAAACCCGGAGCCGGATACCACGCTCACCCTTCCCTCCACAGCCAGAAATGTCATTACCGTTGGAGCCTACCGGACAGACACCGGAAGCCTTGCCGCTTTTTCCGGGCGTGGATATACTGCGGACGGCAGGATCAAGCCAACGCTCGTTGCTCCCGGCGTGAATGTCATGACAACGGTTCCGGACGGCAGATACGGAAGAAAAACAGGAACCTCCATCGCTGCCCCCTTCGTCACCGGAAGTGCTGCGCTTCTGATGGAATGGGGAATCGTGCGCGGAAACGACCCTTACTTATACGGTGAAAAGCTAAAGGCATATTTCATCCGGGGGGCAAAAAAACTGCCGGAACAGACCATGGTGCCAGACCCGGCAGCGGGCTACGGATCCCTTTGTGTCCGGGACAGCATCCCCCGGTAAGCCCGTCTGCATTATATGTGGTCATGTTGGTTTCATCAAGCAGGAAGCAGGTTCTTTATCTCCTACCCGTTCACGCCGCCCACATGTTGTCAAAGGCAGCAAATTTCCCATACTGGGCGCACCATAAAAACACCGCCCTGCAGCCGCACAAAGCCATTAAAAATCAAAGCCTGTGACTGCATAACTGCTTTCGTACATTTCCTTTACCTGTTCTGATTTATTATACTGCTCCCCAATGCAGAATTCCTTGGACCACGTCATATAAAATGCCCATGGAACATGTGACTCCTCCAACAGCTTTACATCAGGAAGATATCCCACCTCTGCCAGTGCCGCCACTTTCCCGTCTGTCGTTCCCCGGACCAGATCTGCATATTCTTTTTTGTAATCCGTAGGCGCATATTCCTGCAGATAAACATCCACAGAAACGATGTCCACATAATCATCTCCCGGATATCCCTCTTTTAACCTGCAGTTCCAGACCCAGAGAAGATGATCCAGATGTTTTTCCTTTGTATAATAATCAAACATCAGCTTATACAGCTCCCTTGCCACTTCCGGACCTTTTGCGCCCCACCAGAACCATGTGCCGTCTGCCTCATGGAACGGACGCCACAAAACCGGAATATCCTCTTTTTGAAAACGCTCCAGTTGTTCTGCTATCACATCCATATCATGAAAAAAAGCTTCCCGTTCCTTTGTCCCCTCCATCAGGACACGAGCTGCATCAAAATCCGTATTTTTCGCATAAAAACTTTTATCCCTGCCCCCTAATGGCGAAAACCAATGAAAACAAAGCGCAGCAATCCCATCTGAATTTTTTGCCCATTCAATCGCTGTGTCCACAGTTCCCTGATTTTCATAAACCTCTGTTATGCACTCCTGTCCTGCATCCTGAAAGTTAATGTTCGGCGAATAAGATAACAGCTCAAATCCACGAAGCTTTGGCCATTTTCCCGTAATGTCATGGATATAAGAAATTTCTTCCATTGGTTTTGTCTGGGTGTGCTGCCCCGTAATAATCTTCTTTCCTGCTATGCCAGAAAGATAATTCAAAAGCTCTTTCGCTTTTTCAGATGCATTTTTATTTACCGGTTCCTGCATAATCCTTCCTCCTTTTCCGAAAAACACTTTCCATGCCCTCTGTGATGATTTTATCTGCAGTTTCAAAGCTCATGCTTACTTTTTAGATAAACTTACTGACCAGTTACAGAAGTTCCTTTGGAAACAATGTTTCTTATGCTCTTCCAGTCAAAACATCTTCTGTAATTTTCGTTCGGAAATTCGCATTCCCTGTTCCATGGCCGGTCAAAGACCAGCACCTTAAGATTTGGAAGATGCCCAAAAAAACGAAAGGCTTTCGGCGAATCCTCCACAGCATAGTCAAATGCCATCTTATAATAATCATCCATTTCAAGGCTGAAATCGCTGTTTTTTATAAAGCTGTCTCTTCCATATTTGTTCAAACAGTAAAGACCGGCATTTTGAAGCCCGTGACGGTCAAGCCACAAACGGGATGGTTCATACGCACTAAAAGGACGGCCGGTAATGACTGACACTTCATGTCCAAGAGAGAGCCATTCGTTTATGGTTTCAGATGCTCCCGGAGTTTCTTTGTAAGAGAGCAGCACCTCCGGCTGATGTCCCCGTATCATAAACTGCTCGAACTGCTCATCATTCAAATCAAAAGATTTATCCAGGTCGAAATACCTGATCTTCTCATATGGAACCTTCTTCCCAAACATTTCTGCCGCAAGCTCTGAAAATGACCTGGCTGTTTCGCACAGACAGTCATCAAAATCAACATAAATTTTCATTACGTTTTCTCCATTTCAAAATCGTTGTATAGATACAGCTTTAACTTTTTTCATAAGTTACTTTATCTTTAAAATGTCGCAGTATTCCAGCCCATAAAGCACCTGCTCCTTCGCCATAGAAAGATTCTCCCAAAAGGGCGGCCTTAAGTGAGAAACACGAATGGACAAAGAAGCATTTAACACCTTTGTTTCTGACCGGTAAAACTACTTCCGAAGCCACCGGTAAAGCTTTCCAAGCGGCCTGCTGATCACCGGGCGGACCGGACGCAGAAAAATCCAAAGCCTGCTAAAAAAACGGTACAGGGGATGCTTTGCGGAAAACCATATGCCATGCCGCCGGATATCTGTAACGACTGCCAAAAGTGCCTCTCTTTTTAATGGTCCCTCCACCTCCGTCTGGTTATCGCCCACAAAATAAAACCCGTCCTCCCTCACCCGGCAAAGCCGGTGAAGCACCAAAAGCCCGCCATCCCTCTTATATAAAAGAATCTGGTTCGTTTTTACGGTTTCCCCTGCAGAAAGCGGCTTTAAAAGCACCACATCATCTCCTGCCAGCAGAGGATACATGCTTGTACCGGTTGGATGAATTTCTAAATATTTCCCTTCTTTTAAAAGCGGGGCAATTTTTTTATATAATTCTTTAGACTTTTCTTCCTGTTCCTTCTCTTTTCTACTCTCTGCCATAACCCTTTCCCCCTTGACTTTTTTCGGGAATCCATGTATGTTATTGATATTATTATACTTCCTGCGCATGTTTTTGAACAGACGAAGGAATCCATATCACAGGAGGTTTTCCCATGTTCTTATTCTTAAAAATCCTGTTCACTGTCTTTATTGCAGAAATGGGAGACAAAACACAGCTGATGTTAGTTGCCCTGACATCAAAATACAAGCTGAAAGATATCCTTTTAGGAACTGCACTTGCCATCCTTGTACTAAATGGCATTGCGGTTCTGGCCGGCGGGTTAATCAGCAGCTATATTCCGCTCTGGGTCATAAGGCTCATTGCAGCTGCCGCCTTTTTATTTTTTGCCGTCAGCTCTTTAAATTTTAATGATGAGGAAGAAGAAACAGGAAACAGCAAGCTTTCCCTTGCATTTTTAGCCGTTTTCTCCACATTTTTCGTGGCAGAACTCGGCGACAAAACACAGCTTACGGCAATTACCTTTGGTGCCAATGAAGGCCTACAGTCTGCGCTCACCGTATGGCTTGCCTGTTCTGCCGGACTTTTCCTTGCAGACCTTTTAGGCATCCTCATCTGCCTTATTTTGAAAGGGCGGACACCTGCCTCTCTTTTGAACACCGCAGCATTTTTTATCTTTATGATATTTGGCATCCTCACGCTGCATGAGGGCCTGGAGATGATTCCTTCCAAAAATCATGCTTTTGTATTCCCTGTAACAGCAGGAATTTCCATTTTCTTCTTTCTTTTAAGCATCTTCATTTTTATTAAAAATATAAAGAAGAAACCGGTATAAACCATGTTTATGCCGGTTTTTTCTTTTATTATCCACAGAGCCGCCGAAAGGAAAGGTGTCAGCAAAAGCGTTTTCTACTTTGCCACAATATTCACGATACGTCCAGGTACATAAATTTCTTTCACAATATTCCCGGACAGTTTTCCTCCAAGAGCCTCCTTTGCCTTTGCAAGCACAGCGTCCTTTTCTTCTTCCTTCCTGATGGCAATGGTCGTCTTCGTCTTTCCATTGATCTGGACAGCAATCTCAACCGTCGCCTCCTCCGTCTTTGCCTCCTCATATTCCGGCCATGACTGCAGGAAAAGCCTTCCCGTTCCGCCCGTAATCTCCCAAAGCTCCTCTGTGATATGCGGAGCGACAGGATTTAACAGCGTAAGAAGCGTCCGGTACTCTCCCTTTGTCACTTCATTTTTCTTGTAGAATTCATTGATCAGTGCCATCATTGCCGCAATCGCCGTATTGAACTTCAGATTTTCAAAATCATAGCTGACCTTTTTAATGGTCTGGTGCATTTTCACCTCTAAATCCTTTGAATATCCCTCCTCATCCTTCAAAAGCGTCTGCAGCTTCCAGACACGCTCTAAGAACCGGCGGCAGCCCTTCACACCGTCCTCAGACCAGGACGCACTTAAATCAAATGCCCCGATGAACATCTCATACGTACGCAGGGTATCTGCTCCGTAATCCCTTACAATATCATCCGGATTCACGACATTTCCACGGGATTTGCTCATCTTTTCGCCGTTCTCACCAAGAATCATTCCATGCGAGGTACGCTTCTGGTACGGTTCAGATGTCGGCACCACTTTCTCATCATATAAGAATTTATGCCAGAAACGGGAATACAGAAGATGAAGCGTGGTATGCTCCATGCCGCCGTTATACCAGTCCACCGGCAGCCAGTATTTCAGTGCCTCCGGACTTGCAAGTGCCTCTGTATTATGAGGATCCGTATAACGCAGGAAATACCAGGAAGAACCCGCCCACTGCGGCATGGTATCTGTTTCCCTCTTTGCCGGACCGCCACAGCATGGACAGGTGGTATTTACCCAGTCCGTCATGGCTGCAAGCGGCGACTCCCCGTTATCGGTCGGCATATAACTCTCCACCTCCGGCAAAAGAAGCGGAAGCTCACTTTCATCAATGGCAACTGCCCCGCACTTTTCACAATTCACAATCGGAATCGGTTCTCCCCAGTAACGCTGTCTGGAAAATACCCAGTCACGAAGCTTATAATTTACCTTCCTGTGCCCAATCTTCTTTTCCTCCAAAAATGCCTTGACCTTCTCCTTTGCTTCCTCCACAGAAAGACCTGTGAGGAACCCGGAATTAATCATCTTTCCGGTGGCAACGTCTGTAAAAGCGGCTTCGTTAATATCTACCGGTCCTTCGCTGCCCTCCACAACCTGAATCATTGGAAGTTTAAATTTCTTTGCAAATTCCCAGTCCCTGTCATCATGCGCCGGTACTGCCATGATGGCACCGGTACCATAAGTCATCAGTACATAATCAGAAACCCAGATTGGAATTTCCGTTTCGGTAAGCGGATTGATGGCTGTCATTCCATCAATTTCCACGCCGGTCTTATCCTTTGCAAGCTCAGTACGCTCAAAGTCTGACTTCTTCGCTGCCATTTCACGATATTCAATCACCGCATCATAATTTTTGATTTCATCTTTGTATTTATCAATCAATGGATGCTCCGGAGAAATGACCATATACGTAGCACCAAACAGGGTATCCGGCCTTGTCGTATAAACACGCAGCTTTTCCTCCTTGCCAGAAATCACAAAATCCACCTCTGCCCCCTCGGACCGGCCGATCCAGTTTCTCTGCGAGGTCTTTACACGCTCAATATAATCCACATCATTCAGACCCTCTAACAGCTTGTCTGCATAATTCGTAATTTTTAACATCCACTCATTCTTGACCTTACGGACAACTTCAGAACCACAGCGCTCACAGACGCCGTTTACGACTTCCTCATTGGCAAGCCCCACCTTGCAGGACGTACACCAGTTAATCGGCATTTCCTTTTTATAAGCAAGCCCGGCTTTAAAAAGCTTTAAGAAGATCCACTGTGTCCATTTGTAATATTCCGGGTCGGTCGTATTCACTTCCCTGTCCCAGTCAAAAGAATACCCTAATGACTGGAGCTGTGCCTTAAAACGGGCAACATTGTTCTTTGTCACCTCTTTTGGGTGGATTTTATTTTTGATGGCATAATTCTCCGTTGGAAGGCCGAATGCATCCCAGCCCATTGGGTAAAGCACATTATACCCCTGCATCCTGCGCTTTCTGGCTACGATATCCAGTGCCGTATATGGCCTTGGATGACCCACATGGAGCCCCTGCCCGGACGGATACGGGAACTCTACCAGCGCATAAAATTTCGGTTTTGTAAAGTCATTCGGTGTATGGAATGCCTTTTCCTCCTCCCAGATTTTCTGCCATTTTTTTTCAACTGTGTGATGATTATACATTTCTGCCATGATCGTTCTCCTAACTTTTTTTCTCTGTAACAATTCAGCCTTCCCCCAATATCCCGGGGGAACATAAATATTCGGTGTACGGTGCCGGATATACATCGACACAAAAACACTGTCAGACATTGCACCAATAAAAGTAATTTTACTCCCTTTCCACGTTTTCGTCAAATTATATTTTTCTGACATGCAGGACAGTCCCATGCGTTCCGCAATGATTTTCCAGCCCCTCAGAGCCTTTCTTATGAACAGGCTCACTTTTCGGTATTCAGCATCAACAGCTCCAAAACCCGTTTCCCTGTGACCGGATGCACCGCATATGGCGCAATCTCGCACAACGGTTCCAGCACAAATCTGCGCTTTGTCATTTCCCTGTGCGGAATGGTAAGAAGCTCTGTCTGTATGATTTCCTCGTCATAAAGCAGAATATCAATGTCAATGGTGCGTGGTCCCCAGTGAATCTTACGTTCCCTTTTCAACGCTTTTTCAATGGTTCCAATCAGCTCCAAAAAACGCTCCGGGGAACGCAGAGACTGCACGAAAAGTGCCCCGTTCAAAAACATATCCTGTTCTGTATAGCCCACAGGCTCCGTTTCTATCAGGGAAGATACCCGGATCACCCTTGTCTCCTCATCCTCCCTAAGCAGGGAAACTGCCTTTTCAATCTGCCCTCTTTTGTCTCCCAGATTGGAGCCTATTCCCAAATAAAGCGTATGCCAGCCTCTTTTGATGCTTACTGAAACAGTATCAAGAGAAAGTCCAAGCGGTGCCCACGGCTTCTCCACCTGTATCTGTACTTCCCTTACCTGCGGAAACGACAAAAGCACCTGCTTCGCCAGATGCTCCGCCAGGGCTTCTATAAGACGGAATACCCGTTCAGATGCCTCCTTTTTTACCAGCCCTGCTACATCCGCATAATTAACGGCATCTGAAAGCGCATCACTCTTGCCCGCCGTTTCTGTCTGCAAAAAAAGACAGACAGAAATCAGAAATTTCTGCCCCAGTACCTGTTCCTCCGGCAGCACCCCATGCTTTGCAAAGACCTCAATGCCTTTGATTTCTATTTTGTCCATTTTCACCTGTTCCCTCCGCTTTTTTCACAAAGCCTGCTGTTTTTTTGAAACAGCACATATCCTTTACTTGCCGTACATTTCATCACCAAAAAATGCGGCAGTTTCTCATACCGTTTTCCAAGCCGGTAGCCCGCCAGCCGGAATCCACACTGCCAGGCAAAATAAACTGCTTTAAAAAAATGCCCTTTTTTAAGAAGCTTTAGAATCACCTGCTTTGCAAAACCGGCTCCTTCTTTTTCCGAAGAAACCACATCAAAAATCTCCCGGTACTGCCTGTGCGAAACCCCAAGGTCAAAATTTCTGTGGAACTGCTGCATACAGGTATATTCGTGCGAATGAAAGACCTTTGCCCCGGCAGCATAATATACAGAATATCCTGCCTCCAGAACCTTCGCTGCCATAATGGAATCCTCACAGAAAATAGTGGGAAAAACAAAGCCGCCCAGTCTTTCATAAAGCTCCCTGTCATACATGGCACAGACGTCTGAACAAAAAAACGCCTTGATGCCAAGTGTTTTGATGCTCTCTTTTGTCTGAAACCTGCTTTTTGCCGGATAATTAAACTGCCTTGTCATCTGCTCTGCGGGACCGGCATTATTTTTAGGAAGCTGTCTTGCATAAGAAATTCCCACATTCTCCCCTGCCATGCCTTTTAACAGATTTTCCACCAGCCGGTTATCGGCCGGAAGCGCATCCTGTGTCATGAACAACAGATAATCTGCCTTTGATTTCTTTGCACCGGCATCTCTGGTCGCTCCATGGTCAAATTCTGATTTTATCACCGGAAATATTTCCACATTCTCCGACAATGCCTTCCCTGCGTCAGTCTTTGTCACTGTTTCTGCCTGTTTCCAGAAATTCTCCTCTAACGAATCCTCATTTTCTCCACGCCCAAGCGTATACATGATAAAAATATGCTCCGGCAGAACGCTCTGTTTCATCAGGCGTTTTAAAAGCAGAAAAAACTCTGCACCCGGCTGATACACCGGAATAATGACATCCACTGTCTTTTTTTTCCCCGTCTCCATGTTCCACTCCTTTTTTCTGCCTTTTCCTCCAGAACAGCACCCCATCTCCAAAAGGGGGCGGTACTGCCCTGCACAGCATAGCTTAGCAATCTTTTCTCTCCAAAAGTTTCCCTGCCACCTCGACTGCCTCCTTGGCATCCTTAGAATACCCTTCTGCCCCAATCTCATCTGCAAAGCTCTGTGTAATCACAGCTCCGCCAATCATGATCTTCGCACGTACTTTTTCTTTATTTCTTAATTCCACTACCTTCTTCATCTCCATCATGGTCGTGGTCATCAGCGCAGAAAGCCCAATGAGGTCCGCATCCTCCCTCTTTGCCGTTTCAATGATTTCCTCTGCAGGAACATCTTTCCCTAAATCAATCACATGATACCCGTAATTTTTAAGCATCAGCGCAACTAGATTTTTCCCAATATCGTGAATATCATGCTCTACGGTTGCAATGACCACTGTCCCGAGGCTTTTTCCTGTGCGGCCCTCCGCAAGCACCGGCTCTAAAATTTCGATTCCGGATTCCATTGCCTCTGCGCTCGATATGAGCTGTGGAAGATAATAAACCTGTTTTTCAAACAGAACGCCCACATGACTGATTGCGGGAATCAGGCTCTCATCAATGATGGACTGTGCCTCTTTTCCTTCTGCAAGTTTCTGTCCCACAAGCTCTATAACCTTTTCCTTCCGTCCCTTTACCACTGCCAGAAAAAGCGGGTCACGATTCTCTCCCTCTTTGATGCTTCCATCTTTTTTTCCATCATCCGCTTTTTTCCCTGCAGCAGAAAGTGCCTCTGCAGAAACATCACCCGTCACCACTGTCACCTTTTTTTCTGACACACGTTCAATATACCGGATATCTCCCTCCGGCTTGTTCATCAAAAGATCTGCTGCATATACCGCATGCATCAAGAGCTCCTGGACAGGATTGGCAATCGCCATGGTAAGACCTGCCTGAATCGCCATTGCCATAAATGCGCTGTTCACAAACATACGCTCCGGAAGTCCAAAAGAAATATTGGAAAGGCCGCATGCGGTGGCAAGTCCCAGCTCATTTTTGCAATAAGAAACCGTCTCCAGTGTCTCAATGGCCGCCTTTTTATTTGCCCCCACCGTTGCCACCAGACCGTCAACAATAATATCTTCCTTTGAAAGACCATGCTTCTGTGCAGCTTCTAAGATGGTATGGATGATTTCTTTCTTTTCCTCCATATCTTTTGGAAGCCCCGCCTCGGAAAGCGGAAGGAGAATGAACATGGCTCCATATTTTTTGCAGCAGGTATCAATTTTTCAAACTTTTCCGGCTCTAAAGAAATGGAATTGATAAGCGCACGCCCCGGATAAATACGAAGTGCCGCCTCTACCACATCCACATGGCTGGAATCTATGGAAAGCGGCAGGTCGGTCACAAGCTCCAGTTCCTTTACCACCCGCTGCATCATCTCTTTTTCATCAATGCCATTCATTCCCATATTCACATCCAAAATGGACGCACCGTTCTCCTCCTGGGATTCTGCCATCTCTGTCACAAGCTCCAGGCTTCCTTCCCTTAGCTCCGCCTGCAGAGCCTTTTTTCCGGTCGGATTGATCCGTTCCCCAATAATCAGAAATGGTCCATCTAAATCGATCTCCCTGGTAAAACGTTCACTGGAAAGAGCACGCCTGACTACATTCTTTTCCCTTTTTTTGAATGTTACTTCAGGAAACAGGTGCTCCCTTTCCAGTGTTTCCACCATTTTTTTAATATGCTCCGGTGTCGTGCCGCAGCACCCGCCCAGAATATCTGCACCCGTTTTTGCCAGTGGAATCATATTTTCGGCAAAATCTTCCGGACCCATATCGTAGACCGTCTTTCCATTTTCCATCTTTGGAAGCCCGGCATTTGGCTTACAGATAATTGGAAGATCCGTATAACGTTTCATCTTTTCCACTACTGAAACCATCTTGTCCGGTCCCACAGAACAGTTCACTCCAATGGCATCTGCGCCAAGTGTGGTAAGCACTAAAGATGCTGTTTCCGGGTCCGTACCAAAAAGCGTCCTCCCGTCTTCATTAAAGGTAAGCGTCACCATAATAGGAAGCTCTGTCACTTCCTTTGCGGCAATAACTGCAGCGCGGCACTCCTGTAAGCTCATCATGGTTTCCACCACCAGAAGGTCTGCGCCTGCCTCCTCCAAAAAGCCAATCTGTTCTTTGTAAATGTCCACCAGATCCTCAAATACAAGCGGGCCTATCGGCTCTACCTGTTTTCCGGTCATGGTCAGATCCCCGGCAGCAAACACCTTTCCTTCTTTCCCGGATTCCCGGATGGCTCTTTTGGAAATCTCCACCAGCTTATGGTTCATTTCCCCAATCTTATCTGCCAGGCCATACTCCTCCAACTTGATCCGGTTTCCGGAAAATGTGGGCGCATATAAAATATCCGTACCGGCTTCAATGTATTCCTTCTGCAGACCGCACATCACATCACTGTTCGCAATGATCCACTCCTCCGGGCAGACGCCCACCGGCATTCCGCGCTCCTGTAAATTGGAACCGGTCGCCCCGTCTAAAATAAGTTTCCTTTCAGAAACCAATTTTCTAAATTCCTGTTTTGTCATTTATCTCCTCCAGATACCTGAGTTTTTCTCACGCACCATTTAAATCCTTCTTCACCACCGGCTTTGCTGCAAAATATATCAAATTTTCCAAAATGGATTTTCGTTTCACGCACCATTCAAATCCCGCTACGCCAGTGCCTGCTCCAAATCTGCAATCAAATCCCTTTTATCTTCTAAACCGCAGGAGATGCGTACAAGTCCTGCAGGAATCCCTGCCTCTAAAAGCTGCTCCTCTGTCATCTGGCGATGTGTGGAAGTTGCCGGATTTAAACAACAGGTCCTTGCATCTGCCACATGTGTCTCAATGGCTGCTAACTTCAATTTTTTCATAAAAGCTTCGGCACCCTTTCTTCCTCCCTCAATTTCAAAGGAAACCACACCACAGCCACCATTCGGCATATATTTCTGCAATCTTTCATAATATGGGTCAGATGCTAACCCCGGATAATTGACCTGTTTTACCTTTGGGTGCTTCTCTAAAAATTCAGCCACCGCAAGCCCATTCTCCACATGCCTTGCCATGCGCACATGTAAAGATTCCAGTCCCAGATTCAGTAAAAACGCATTCTGCGGCGACTGGATACAGCCTAAGTCACGCATAAGCTGGGAAGTACATTTTGTGATAAACGCTCCCTCTTTTCCAAATTTTTCTGCATAAATGATGCCATGATAAGACTCATCCGGCGTACAAAGTCCCGGAAATTTATCTGCATGGGAAAGCCAGTCAAAATTTCCGCTGTCTACGATTACGCCGCCCACTGCCGCCCCATGGCCATCCATATATTTTGTAGTGGAATGTGTGACAATATCTGCCCCCCATTCGATTGGCCTGCAGTTCACCGGTGTCGGGAACGTATTGTCCACGACCAAAGGCACGCCATGCGCATGTGCCGCCTTTGCAAAACGTTCTATGTCAAACACGGTAAGTGCCGGATTCGCAATGGATTCTCCAAAGACCGCCCTTGTATTCTCTTTAAAAGCCCCCTCTAATTCCTCATCTGTACAGTCCGGGGATACAAAGGTCACTTCAATCCCCATTTTAGCCATTGTCACCGCCAGCAGGTTGAACGTTCCTCCGTAAATGGAAGCAGATGCCACAATATGGGCACCACATTCACAGATGTTAAAAAGAGCCATAAAATTTGCAGCCTGCCCGGAGGAAGTCAGCATGGCAGCCGTACCGCCCTCCATGGCGGCAATCTTCGCTGCCACATAATCATTGGTCGGATTCTGGAGCCTTGTATAAAAGTAACCGGAAGCCTCTAAGTCGAACAGCTTTCCCATATCCTCACTGGTTGCATATTTAAACGTTGTAGACTGGATGATGGGAATCTGCCTTGGTTCCCCGTTTCCCGGTGTATATCCTGCCTGTACGCATTTTGTGTCCATTCTGTAATTATCCAATTTTCTTTCCTCCCCATCTTTTACTTTTCCAGAATCTTCATCCACTGCCTGATGTAAGATGCCAGAAGCTCTGTCGTGCCGTCTAACCCTAATCTGGAAACATTGACACAAAGATCATAGCCTCTGGAGTCTCCCCACTTCGTATCGGAATATTCATTATGAAATTTTTTCCGGTGCCTGTCATGGCGCTGGATTTTATTGATCGCTTCTTTCTCCGTAACCTGATAACGTTCCTCTACCCTCCGGATCTTATCATACATATCACCCAGCACAAAAAAAGAAACGTGACAGGGAAAATCTCTTAAAATGGTTTCCCCGCACCGCCCCACAATGACAAAGGATTCTCCTTCATTCGCTTTTTTTTCTATAAACTCAAATTCACGCATGGCCAAATTTTCCTCTAATGAACTGGAATGTCCACGCACCCTGCGGTTCAAAAACGGATTTGCCCTTTTTTCATCATATTTTTTCATAAACCGGATGAGCTCCTCATCATTCTCATACATATGGTCTAAAATATTATGGTCATAATATGCAATTCCGAACTCCTCCGCAATCCTCTGTGCAATCTCATGGCCACCACTTCCAAATTCCCGTCCCAGTGAAACAAGCAACTGTTTTTCCATAATTCAATACCTCCCTCGTTTTTCCGCCTGCCGTTACCGAACCCGACCTGCAGGAAACGCATTTCATTCATGCATTTCCTGCATTTTTTTATCATACTATATTTTAAAAAAATAAGCAATATCAGCAAATACAAGATATTACGCCACCGTCCATATCAAAAAAAGCAACTGCTGTTATGCTGACGATTCTTAACATCCCTGCTTATGTACGGATATTGATCTGACTTCCGCTTTTGTCTTTACTGATGCATATCTGCTGTGGAATGTTCTCAATCAGCTCTTCCCTGTGGCTGATGACTCCGACCAGCTTATTCGCATGGGAAAGCTTTACCAGAATTTCCATGGCATCTTCAATGGATCTGCTGTCCAGTGTTCCAAATCCTTCATCAATAAATAAAGCATCCATCCGGATACCGCCATTGCCTGACGACACAGTATCAGAAAGTCCCAATGCCAGGCTCAAAGAAGCCTTAAAACTCTCCCCGCCGGAAAGCGTGCCCACAGGTCTTCTGTGCCCCGTATAATTATCAAGCACCTCCAGATCCAGACAGCTGGAGCTTTTTTTCCCAAGGGAATCCTTCCTGCGGCATAACTCGTACCGACCGCCGCTCATGGGCCTTAACCGTCTGTTTGCCGCCTGAATGATACCATCAAACCCGGCAGCCTGAACATACTGTTCTAATGTAAGCTTTCCATTTCCCGTTGTTCCACGGACCAGTTTATACAGTCTGCTGCTGATAACAAACCCCTCGCGTGATTTTTTCAGGGCAGCCAGCCTCGACCGTATATTTTCCTTTTTCTTCAGATTATTTTCCATTCTGTTTGAAATGGTATTTTCCTTCCTTCTAATGCATTCCAGTTTTTCCGACAGCCCGCCGCACTCTGCTTTTAATGATGAAATGTCTACCGGCGTCTTTCCCTCTGCGGCTTTTTCTGCATCCGCTAACTGCGTTTCGTTTATGGATACTTCCTTTTGATACTCATTTATTTTACGTTCATTTTCAGAGAGCATTTCTTCGGAAACTACAAGCCCGCACATTTTTTCAATGGAATCAAATTTCTGCTCTGCAAGCTTTTTTTCAAACTCCCTCTTCGATACATCTTCCGTTTCCTTCTGCTTCTGTAAACTCTCCTTCAAGGTTTTCAATACTGCCTTTACTGCGGCCAGATGATGCTCTGCCTCCTCCTTTGCAGATTTTGCAGCCTCCATTTCCTGACAGATTGCTTCCACCTTAACCCCTGCTTTTTCCTTTTCCTCCAATGCCGTATTCCAGTCAGGATACATTAAATTTCCAAGCGTTTCAAGTGCTGCGCTGCACTCTGCAGAAGAAATCTCCGTCTCTTTCTTTTCCAAAGCAAGCTTCTCCTTCTCTGTTTTCAATGTATCCCCATCCCTGGCAGCCTTTTCCTTTTCTTCCCCTGATTCTTTGAGTCTTTTGCAGTTTTCTTCCAGTTTTTTCTGTTCTTCCTGATTTTGATTGATTGTTCTCTCCAGATCCTCCTGCAGCGTCGTCAGACAGGACACCAGTTCATCCAGCTCTTTCTCCTCCTGCACAGCCCTTCCTGCACGTCTCAGGCAATCGAACGCTGCCGCTTTCATCCGTTCCCCATATTCATCAAAGGCAGTCTTCGCTTTCACCGCATCCGCAAAAGCATCATTCTTTTTCTGCTGCAGGGCAATTTCTCTTTCCTTCACAACCTTCAACTGTTCTTCCGTAATGGATTTTTCCGGAATCTCTGCCAGTTTTGGATGATGGATGGAACCACAGACCGGACATACATCCCCTTCATTTAACCCTTTTGCCAGAATCCCCGCCCTGCAGTTTTCAAGTATCTTTTCTGCCTCTAAAAGTTCCGCATGCACCTTTTCAAATTCACTGCGGATGGCAATTAAACGGTTCTGTTTTTCTAACATCTCCTCTTTCTTTGCCGCTCTTTCCGTGGTCTGATTCTCAAGGATCTCTCCAACAGCCTTTTTAAGCTCTCCTGATTTTTCCCCCTCCATCTTCAGCTTCACCAGTTCTTCCGGAGCATCCTTAAGCTCTTTTACTGTCTGGTCCAGTAACCTTATTTTTTTCTCCAGCTCCTTCTCCTTTTTCTCTAACCCGGCTTCTTTTTCCTCTGACTCCGTCGTTTTCGTTTCCAGAACAGAAATTTTCTCCCTAAGCTCTTCTCTCTGCTGATATCCTGCTTCTTCTCCGGAAATCTTATGGATAAGCTTCTTTAAATCTTCCAGCTCCGGCCCACGTTTGTCTGCATTGTTAAGCTTCTGCACCGCATCTTCCGTTTCTTTCTCTGCCGTTTCCCTTTCTTTTTCCTTTTGACGGATTTGTTTTTCTGTTTCGGAAACCTCTTCTTTTTTTGCCTTCCAGATATCATAATACGGCTTTACTCCATGCGTGGCTGCTTTTTGTTCACGCAAAAGGACTGTAAGCTCCTGTATTTCTTCCCTGCGCTCTTTAAGACTTTCCCTTTTTTTCTCCAGCTTCGCAAGGTTTTCTATCACTCGGTTGTTTTCCTCTGCTCTTGCAAGCCTGTCCTTTTTCTTATCATATTCCTCCTCTGCCTCTTTCAACGCCTTACCGATATTTTTTTTCCTTTCCCTGTCCGATTTTATGATTTTTTCCAAAAACTCCAGAAGCTCGTCCGTATTCCATGCACTGCCGGATTCCTTTCCCTTTTTCTTATATTCCTCCAGCTTAAGAAAAAGCTCATCCTCCTCATCTGCACCGACCTCGTCAAAATACTGTAAAATGCTTTCTTCCGCAGATTTCTTTTTTTCATCAAACTGATTCATG
>CADBMP010000422.1 GCA_902795775.1 uncultured Lachnospiraceae bacterium
GATACACAATACCAGCAAGCAACGCCAAAGGATAGCCTGTTCCCTCCGGTCACAGTCCTTTGGCAGCTTGTCAGGGGGAACCCCTGAAACCCCGACCGACCACGAATGAAACCAGATGCAGAAATATGTGATACGGAATGGGAGGTGCAGAATGGAAATCATGTATGAGAAAATACAGACGGAAAAGTTAATGAAGCGGCTGTCTGTCTGGCAGAAAAAAATAAGAGAGGGAAAGGAGGAAAAGGATGGATCGGAAAAAGGAAGAAAAGATAAAGTTTGCAGAAGAAATCCTGAAAGATATTCAGGATTATTTTCCGGCAGGCTATGAAAATGTGGAATGTGAGATACAGGAAAAAGAAAAGGATAACGGGATGATAAAGACCGGGATTGTATTCTTTCATTCCGGAAAGAAGCCCGGCTCATGGGTATGTGTGGATGATTTTTTTGAAGAAGCGGACACAGAAAAAAGAACGGTGACAGAAATAAAAGAAACCGTTTCCAAGATTGCATTGGAAAGCATGGAGAATATGGAACGGACAAAATTTGAACTGAAAAATTTTGAGAGCATTGAACCGTTTCTATCCGTTAAACTTGTCAATACAAAGGCGAACCGGGAAATGCTTTCCATCATGCCGCACAGGAAAGTGGAGGATCTGTCCCTGATATTCATATTACGGTTTCAGGGGACAGAGAAAAATGTCTACGGAGATATGCCGGTAACATACGGACTGGCACAGCATTGGGGGAAAAGCAGGGAAGAACTGTATGTTACAGCCATGAAAAATGCAATGCGGAAGGATGCCCCGCTTCTGGAGGATACTCTGGAGGTATTGGCAGAAGCCACAGGGCAGGGAACAGGCAGGCACAACTATTTGTATGAAACACATCCGGTGAAAGAAACCGAGATCATTTCCTTTATGCTTACCAATGAAAGCAGGACTTATGGGGCAGCGGCTATATTGTATCCGGGAGTAAGGGAGAAGATAGACCGGATTTTTTCTGAGGGATTTTATATCATTCCGACATCGGTGCATGAAGTCCTGATCGCTTCCAAAGGATGCGGGAAATCGTCAAGAGAATTAGGGGAATTAGTGCGGGAAATGAACCTGTCTGGAGATATGGAAAGGGATGAGTATCTATCCGACAGAATTTATTCTTACGACAGGAAAAAGAAGATCATCTGTCAGGTAATGGATTCAGTAAAGAAAGAGAAGGAGGCAGCGAGATGAGAAAACGAAATGTATCCATTTTATTCCGTCTGAATAAAAAAGAGGCGGAGGCACTTGACAAAAAAGTGAAGAAAAGCGGACTGAGCAGGGAGGCATATTTGAGGCAGCTTATCAGTGGGGCTGTGCCAAAGGAAGCACCACCGGCAGATTATTATGCGATGATGCGGGAACTGCATAAGGTAGGGAACAATCTCAACCAGATCGCACAGAAAGCCCATGTATTGAATGTGGTAGATGTGCAGAGATATGACAATGAGGTGAGGGAGTTTAAGCGGGTGGTGAAGCTCATAACAGAGGCGGTTATTTTACCGGAGAAAAAAGAGCAGTAGGAATCTGAAAATTTCAGATAGAAAATTATAGCTTTGAGCAGGAAAATCATTTTGAAATTTTTAGGTGAAGAAACAAATTGTAAGAGTGAAATTTATGGAACAGCAAACAGGAGGGCAAAAAGTGGCAACAACATCTATATGGAGCATTAAAGGGTGGCTTGGGAAACTTGTCATCTATGTGGAAAATCCTGAAAAGACGGAACAGCCAAAAACAGCCGGGATGGAAAAATCTTTTTCTGAAGAAAAGGAAAAAAAGAGCGGACAGGACACACAGAGCCTTGCAGATGTGATCGCTTATGCAGTTAGTGAGGAAAAGACAAAACAGAAACACAAAGAAAATGCTTCGGATATTTCTGATGAAAAAGAGGAACTCTGTAGTGGTCAAGCTTTTTTGTAACATTTTGGACTAAAAAATTCTCATATTGTTTCTCTTTTCGAATGGTGTAAGATAATCATTATATGAATGTGGACGGACATGATTATATGTCACATAAGCAAAATTTTCTACTGCGCTATAAAGTGTATCTTCATCATGATACTCATGCAGATAGATCAGTTCATTTTTTAATGTGTTAAAATATCGTTCCATAGGTGCATTATCATAAGGATATCCTGCTTTGCTCATACTTTGTATCACTTGATTTTCTGCACAAAATTCAGTGAAGGATTTTGAGGTATACTGACTTCCCTGATCACTGTGCAACACAACTCCTTTAGCATGTCCTTTCTGGCTTTCTAATGCTTTTTTTACTGTTCGGATTGCCA
>CADBMP010000423.1 GCA_902795775.1 uncultured Lachnospiraceae bacterium
AATATTGGACGCCCAGATGGAGTAACCGCCCTCCTCATTTTTCCCGACATAAGCAAATGCGGGAAGGTCACCGGAAAAAATATTGTCGAACATCTTATTGCCGTTGACCACATACTCCCAGGAAGTCAGATTGTCAGATTTCGCGATGACCTGATGGCTTCCTGTCATAAAGTACGTTCCATCCGCAAGGATGATCTGCGGGTCGTGGCAGGAAATCCCATAGTTCGTATTTCCTTTTTTGATTTTCTCCACAGACAGCACCTGCCCACCGTCAGCAGGCGAATCCGCATTGTTACCAGAAGAATCTCCCGCATTTCCCGCACCGCACCCGCTAAAAAGAAGTGCTCCGGCAAGCCCCGTTATCATAAAAAACTTTCCCATTCCCTTTCCCATAATACACCCCATTTCTACGCTGTTTCCGTACCGTCTCTACATATGTTTTACAATCTAATCTCCAATGTCATACTGCTTCCACTCGGATTATTTCATTACAAATCAATTCCCGCACTACTTGGCATCATATGTCATTTTAGTTTAGCCAAACTGTAAAGGCAGGAAACTCCTAAACAAAATGATATGGATGCTCTCCTTTACTCATAAGAAAAAACCGGCTTTCCTTCCGCATCCCACTTCACCTGCATCAGAAACGCATGACGGTTCGGGTTATACAAAGGATCTCCTACAATCTCCGTCTCTGTCCTGGCATGATAGACCATCACATCATTGCCCTCCTCATCCTTTGTAAAGGAATTATGTCCCGGACCATAGATGCCCTTCTCCGCATCCGAAGTCAGCACCGGATATCTGCCCTTTTTCCAGTTCAGCGGATCCGTCAGGTCTGTCCCGCTCTTTGCCGTCATCAGGCCCACGCAGTAGTTGACACCGGTATCACTCGCGGAAAATGTCAAAAACAGATCATCTCCATGCTTTAATATGCCAGGTCCCTCATCCACCCAGAACGCCCCGCGCTCCCAGTCATAATCCGGCGTCGTCAAAAGTACCTGCGCTGTCTTTAATTTTGTCGGGGATTCCATCTCTGCGATGTAAAGATTGGAAACCTGCGCTCCGACACCGGTCTTTTCCGCCCACACACAATACCATTTTCCATGATCCTTAAAAACGGTCATATCCAGCGAAAATGCCTGAAACGAAAAATCATCCCCGTCAGCCGCCTGCATCTTTCCACACTCTGACCATGCGTCTTTCATCGGATCTTTTCCCTCGCACTTTAATACATACGGACGGATCTTCCAGATGTCCTCCGCCTCTCCGCCTGCAAAGTAGATATACCAGTTTCCATCCATGCAGTGAAGCTCCGGTGCCCAGATGTGCTTGCTCATAGGACCGTTTTCATGTTTATGCCAGATTTCCACCTCCTCCGCATCCTTTAGCTCCTCCAAAACAGAAGCTCTTCTGAGTACGATTCCGTCATATGCCGGGACAGATGCCGTAAAATAATACTGTCCATCCTCCATCGTCACATATGGGTCTGCTCTCTGCAGTATCCATGGTTTGTTATAAAGCTCCTTCTGATCCATTCTGATTCTCCCTTCCTTATTTATGATCCGCCAGTCAAAAAATCCTGTTTCAATGCTTGAGATTTGGTTTTACACAAACACGAATGCATGAAGTGCAGCGTTACTATTCGCAGGCAGAACAACCGTAAATAGTAACAGTACAGCCAAATATGAGTGACCAATGAATCATTTATTTTAATAATACATAAAATATTTTAAATGTTTTACTTTTTCCTAAATTATATAAGAGAATCTCATACTTTTCAAGTTCTATTTTTAAATTTTGCGCAAAATAGCAATATGCACAAAAAAAATGAGGAAAAATTGGTACAAATTTTTACTCATCAAAAATGTGCGCTTTTTAACGCTTGTTTTTTCTAGCTCATTTGAAAGAAAATCAGAAAATTCGGCATACTGTTTATATCTTCGCCACGATGACTTTCTTTCCCTGACCTTTTTTTACCGTCTGGTTTGCTTTCATGACAGACCCGGAGATTTCCGTCACCTGATACGTATTTCCATCTGCCGGTGTGATAGTGGACGGGATTGAAAGCGTCTCTTCCGTAGTCGTGATCTTTTCTACGTTCACACAGCCTTCAACCTTCAGAATGCCATCCGGACCGAACTTTTAGACCGTGGAATCTACAAGCCGGTCGCCACCATCATCACACAGGTACGTGTGGATCCTTTTGATACCGCATTTTCCTATCCAAGCAAAAAAATCGGCCGTTTCATGAATGAGGAAGATGCAAAAAAAGAGGAAGAAAAGGGAAACCATGTCACAGAAGTCACAGATGGCAAATACCAGAGAATCATCTCTGCTCCGCACCCGATGGAAATCTACGAGATCGACTCCATCAAAGCCCTGATGGAAGCCGGCCACGTCGTCATCGCAGCAGGCGGCGGCGGGATTCCGGTGCTGCAGCAGGGCACCAGGCTGAAAGGAGCCAGTGCCGTCATTGAAAAAGACCTGACCAGCGCATGCCTGGCAGAGGAGCTTGATGCCGATGTCCTTCTGCTGCTTACGGGCGTTGAAAAAGCTGCCCTGAACTTTGGAACAGCAAATGAGCCCCCGATCGATGTCATGACGGTCGAGGATGCCACCAGATATATTCACGAAAAGCAGTTTACGACAGGAGCCATGCTTCCAAAAGTGGAAGCTGCCGTCTCCTTTGCTTCTTCCAAAAAAGACCGGAAATCCATCATCACCAGCATCGATACCGCACTTGCCGGACTGCAGGGCAAGACAGGCACCATCGTCACCTGCTGAGTCAGACAGGAGGGGAATCTCCCCTCCTGCTCGCCCAAATTCTTTATCTGTCAATTTTCCGGAACACTGCCAGATACAGATTCCATGCCTGCCTCCATATGTTACATTCCCTTCTTCATCGCCAGATACCAGTCGTAGCACTTCATCGAAGCATCCGCTGTCTCCATACGCCTCTCTGCCTCCGCCAGAGTCAGCGGCGCGCCTAACACCACATCATCCCCCGGCTGCCAGTCTGCAGGCGTATTTACATTTTTCTCATCATGCAGCTGCAAGGCCTTTATA
>CADBMP010000424.1 GCA_902795775.1 uncultured Lachnospiraceae bacterium
AAGGGTACTGCCCATGGCTGCCATAACTGCTTTGCTGACCAGATTTTCAGATGCAATCAGTTCAATGTTCTCACGCTGTCTGTTCGTTTCTGCCTCGATCGCCTTTGCTACCTCCGGGTCAAAGCTTTCCACCTCCGTTAATGAATACATATCAAAATCCTCCTTAAAATAATTGTTTTTTCGTTTTTGTAAGTTTCCGGTATGCTGTTAAATACTTTTGTCAGGAATGTGCATTTACTGCAGGTCCTGACAGTGCCGGGCCACTGTTCTTTCGGCTTGTGTGCATGTTACGCTTCATCTATCGCTTTTCCTATGTCATTACGCATATATTTATTTTCAAAAGAAACCCATTTCGTCGCTTCATACGCATTTTTTCTGGCTTCCTTTAAGTCATTTCCTTTGGCAGTGATACCAAGTACACGTCCCCCGTTTGTGACAATGCCATCTTCTGTCCGTTTGGTACCGGCATGGAACGCATAATAGCCTTCTTTATCATGGAAATTTTCAAGACCTGTGATCAATTTTCCCTTTTCGTATTTTTCAGGATATCCATCGGATGCCAGAATTACGCATACTGCTGCATTATCCTCGAACTGCAGGTCAATTTTGTCTAACGTACCATCAATGCATGCCTCCATGACATCAATGATATCATTTTTCATACGGGGAAGAACGACCTGTGCCTCCGGATCTCCAAAACGGGCATTATATTCTAAGACCTTTGGACCGTCTGCTGTGAGCATCAGTCCCACAAAAAGGATTCCGGTAAAGTCGCGTCCTTCTGCCTTCATTGCGTTCATGGTCGGCTGGTATATAGTCTCTTCACAGATTTTTGCAATTTCATCCGTATAAAAAGGACTTGGGGAAAAGGTTCCCATTCCTCCCGTATTTAAGCCTTTGTCTCCATCCTTTGCCCGCTTATGGTCTTGTGCGCTGGTCATTGGCTTAATATGTGTCCCGTCACAGAAACACAGCACAGAAACTTCCCTGCCTGTCATAAAATCTTCAATGACTACAGTATTTCCGGCATCTCCGAACTGTTTATCCAGCATCAGCGTGGTAATTCCTGCTTCTGCTTCTTTTTGGGTATTACAGATGAGCACTCCTTTTCCAAGTGCCAGCCCGTCTGCCTTCAATACGACCGGATAAGAAACCTTCTCCAGATAAAGCAGAGCCTCCTCCGGAGAATGGAACGTCTGATAATTGCAGGTAGGAATCCCATATTTTTTCATCAGATCCTTGGAAAAGCTTTTGGAACCTTCGATGATGGCAGCTTTCTTTTCCGGTCCAAACACACGAAGCCCTCTTTCTTCAAACACATCCACAATTCCTCCCACCAATGGGTCGTCCATGCCGATGATGGTCAGATCAATCTTTTTTTCTTCTGCAAAATCTGCTAATTTTTCAAATTCCATAGCGGGAATATTGACGCACTCTGCGATTTCTGCAATTCCACCGTTTCCCGGTGCACAGTATATCTTTTCAGCTTTTCTGCTTTTTTTCACGCTGGCAGCAATCGCATGTTCTCTGCCGCCGCTTCCCACGATCAATATATTCATTTTTCTCTCCTTTCCTTTCCTGCCCTGAAAACTACCTTCATGATATAATATGGGCAATCTGCCCCTCAATCTTCACTCTGCCCTGTCCAATCAGATTGACCGCCTCCGGAAGAAGCTGCCATTCTGCCTCTTCCATTACACGTTTTTGAAGAATCTCAGGAGTATCTCCTTCTTTTACCTCTACTGCTTTCTGCAGAAGAATAGGACCATGATCTGCCTGCTCGTCCACAAAATGAACCGTGGCACCTGTGACCTTATTTCCTGTATTCAGGACACTTTCATGTACTTTCAGGCCATAATAGCCCATGCCGCAGTGGGCAGGAATCAGAGATGGATGAATGTTTATGATCCGGTTCCTATAGTTCTTCACTAATATTTCAGGGATAATTACTAAATAACCCGCCAGTACGATTAAATCAATTTTATATTCTTCAAAAAGCTCTGTCATTGCTTTTCCAAACGCATCTCCATCCGGAAAATCCTTCGGGTTTATGCATTTTTCCGGAATGCCGGCTTTTTTTGCACGCTCCAGTGCATATGCCTCTTTTTTATTGCTTACCACTAAAGAGATTTCTGTATTCGTTATTTTTCCGGAGGCCACAGCGTCAATGATTGCCTGAAGATTTGTGCCTCCACCTGACACACATACAGCAATTCTCTGTTTTTTTTCATTCATCCTGCTGAAACTCCTTTCCATCTTCTTTTTTCCATATATCCTTTTGGGACCTGGTGATGCAAAATGTGTGCAGTATTTTTTTCTTTGCACGAACCGATTACCGTTTTCTAGCCTACCAGCGTCACGCCTTTTTCTCCATCTGTGATTTCTCCCACAATAAAGCCTTTCTGTCCTGCTTTTTTTATCAGCTCAAGAGCTTTGTCTGCCTCCCCGGCAGGAACGGTAAGCATCATTCCAATTCCCATGTTATAGGTGTTATACATGGTTTCCTTTGAAAGATCCCCATCTTTGCTGAGCATCTGGAAGATAGGAGGAATTTCAAAACTGTCAATATTCACTTTTGCATGAACCCCGTCAGGCAGCATTCTTGGAATATTCTCATAAAA
>CADBMP010000425.1 GCA_902795775.1 uncultured Lachnospiraceae bacterium
AATGGAAACTGAACTGGCCCGATACCTGCTGTGAATCCGGTCCGTCCTGCCAGCCATGCGAACCTAAAATAAAATGGAAAAAAACTGATCCCGATACAGAATCATGAAAGTCTGCCATGCCAAAGGGCATCTGCAGACCGTATGAAAAAACAGAAAAATACATTCAAGAAATCTCGTTATTCTGTAAATACCTCTGATTTAGGTATCAAAAAGGTATCACAGACAAAAGAAAACCCTCACAAACAGCATATTTACGCCATTTGTGAGGGTTGGTATCTTACTCCATCTCAATTATCACAGGTAAATTTTCAGTACGCACACAACTCAAAAATCTCCTGTTTGAATGTTTTTCTCCACCTATTCCACATATTCCATTTATTTATCATGCATATGAATCTCATATGCATCTCACGCTTTGATTTCCAACACATCTTCAACATTGCATTCCAGCTCCTTACATATACTTTCAATTATTTTCAAATTCACCGGTTCATTTTTCCCCAGCTTCGCTAAAGTAGCATTGCTAAAACCTATACGATCCTTTAATTCAGTTTTTTTAATATGTTTGTCTATCAGTAACTTCCATAATCTATCATAACATATCATATAAATCACCTCCAGCATTTTTTCTATTTTACCTTATATATTCGTTTTTGTCAATTTATTTTCTTGTTTTTCAGAATTTTTTTTCACTTTTTAAGAAAAAAGTATTGACACTTAATATTACATATGTTAATATATTCACAGAAACAGAAAAGAAATACAGAAAAACAGAAATCAGGAGGGCAAAATTATGTTGAAAAATCAGAAATTCGGAGTAGAAATTGAAATGACAGGTATCACCAGAAAGAAAGCTGCTGAAATCGTTGGAGAGATCTTAGGTAGCAGACCGACCGGACCGTCAAACGGATGCTATGCCACAAGAGAGATTAAGGACGAAGCTGCACGAGTTTGGAAAGTAATGAGAGATTCTTCCATATCTCCAATCAGAAACGACGGAACAGACGAATATATCGACAGTTACAAGGTCGAGTTCGTCACGCCGCCTTTGAATTATGAAGACATCGACCTGCTTCAGAAGATTGTCAGGAAACTCCGCGAGAACGGAGCCAAGGCAAACAGCTCCTGCGGAATACATATTCATATCGACGGAGCAAATCACACGCCAGACTCTCTGAAAAAGCTTATTAACTTCATGGTAGCTCGTCAGGATCTTATATATGACGCTCTGGAAATCGGGAGCCGCGGCAATCGTTGGTGCAAGAAACTAAACGGAAACCTCTTAAAAGATATGAAATCCTGCAAGCAGCTTTCCAAAAATGACGCAGAGCGAATCTGGTATAGCCCAGCCAATGACGGATATATGAGCGGTATCGATCATCAGCACTACAACCCGACAAGATATCATGGAGTAAATCTTCACTCCTACTTTTCAAAAGGAACCGTCGAATTCAGACTTTTCAACTCCACCCTCCACGCAGGAAAAATCAAAGCATACATTCAATTCTGCCTCGCAGTTTCAGCCTGGGCGATAACCGAAAATGGAAAGGTTGTTTTCCGGAGCATGACCGGTTACACTCCGGAGCAAAAAGTAACTATTATGAGAAACATTCTCACGCACCGTCTCGGACTTTTCGGAGACGAGTTCAAAACTTGCAGGCTCCACCTTATGACACCGCTGAAAAAGGCGGCAGGAATGCCTTGCAGAAATGCAGCGTAATATAAATTGCTGTCCTATCGGCAAAACGGGGAGAAAGGAGTACAATATGAAAACATTTATTATAACTTATCGCAGCCGGTATTATCTCTTTGATACGAGAAAAAAGAAAATAGGAGCAATATCTAAAAAGTGGATTAGAAGTAATTGGCATGAGATTATGGAAACTGACGAATTTGTAATTGTAAAAATAGAGGAGGTATAATCATGGGAAAATTATATGTAGCATACGGAAGTAACTTACATTTGGCACAGATGGTCGCTAGATGCCCCTCTGCCACGATTTATGGAATCGGACGATTAAATAACTGGGAACTGCTCTACAGAGGCATGGTGGACAATGCACACGCCACTATTGCAAGAAAGAAAGGCTCGTCTGTTCCTGTGCTTGTGTGGAACATCGAACCGTCAGATGAGCGTAGACTAGACAGATACGAGGGATTCCCTCGGTACTACTTCAAACAAAATGTAATGGTCGAAATTGACGGACAAAAGAAAAAAGCTATGGTCTATATAATGGATCTTCACCAAAGACCAGCCACACCATCCGCACATTATGTCGATATCATTCGACAGGGATATATGGACAACGATTTAGACATAACCTATTTAAATGATTCTTTAGATGTGAATAAAATAGAATGTCAAAAAATCCAGTAAACCAAAAAACCACTAAGTACTGACCATCATCAGTATTTAGTGGTTTTCTTCTTAGGATATGTTGCAGCACATCCATGATGAACCTAGATGCATCCAAATATAGTCCGATATTCCAGTTTTGTCAATCTGGAACACGAACAATCAGCTCATCGAGTTCACAATCCAAAGCTGCACATATCGCATCAAGATGTTCTATGTTCACTCTGTCTACGAGCTCATGGTACAACTCGCTGATTGTATTTGGTCGGATTCCTGTTGCCCTAGCAAGGTCTGCTTGCGTCATCTTTCGTTCACCGAGCCTGATAGATAGTAAAATTCTAATCATCCGCCATTGCTCCTTCCGATATAAAATACCACGATTTATGATATTTTGTGGAAAAATGTTATTTTATAACAAATCGTGTTATATTTTATCAAAATACGATATAGAGCAATGGCTGGATTTCTTACCTCAGAACTTCTTTCATTTTCTCATATGATTTCGGTCCATGCACTCCATCGACCTTCAGACCATATTTCTTCTGGAATCTCTCCTCTGCCTCTTTTGTGCAGGCACCGAACTCACCATCTAATTTCAGCTCTTTTCCGGATGCGTCTTTGCATCCCAGCTTATTCAAATTGGACTGGAGCTTTTTCACCTCTGAGCCGGTATCTCCCTTTTTCAAGGTCGGTTCAGCAACAGCAGACGGATTCTTCTCGCCTGCTCCGGAGCCGTTTTCTAATGCTGCAATCACATGATGCCCTGGAGCGTTCTGAATATCTCCGGTCATAAGGTATGTATCTTTGTCGCAATACTTGGAACCGGTCAGTTTCTTGAAGTGTCTGGTATTCATCAAAAGCGTACCCAGATTTCCAGTGTATGCGTATGACGGAATCAAGGCTTTTCCAAATGCGATATTCACGCACACTGCGATCAGCTCGCTGCAGTCGCATTCGGTTTTCTTGCCGGATTCAATGTATTTATCCAAATCCCATCCATCCGCCTTTAATTCATTATACAGCGTTGTCCTTTCCCCCTGGTCGTAACCGGTCAGATTGCACATA
>CADBMP010000426.1 GCA_902795775.1 uncultured Lachnospiraceae bacterium
AGAGATTGAGCTTGCAGACCATGCGGTAGCGTTGAAGACGGTGCTTGACATGCTGACGGATAAGGAAACCGGCGTCATAGGTTCTTTGGATGAGATTCAGGCAATCGGGCACAGGCTGGTGCATGGCGGAGAGAAGTTTTCATCTTCTGTCATCATTACAGAGGATGTCATTAAGGATATTGAAAGCTGTAATGACCTGGCACCGCTCCACAATCCGGCAAATATCCTTGGAGTGCGCGCCTGCCAGAAGGTCATGCCTTCTGTGCCGAATGTGGCAGTGTTTGATACGGCATTCCATCAGACCATGCCAAAGTATGCGTATCTTTACGGGCTTCCAAAGGAATATTACGAAAAATACGGCGTCCGCCGTTACGGATTTCATGGGACAAGCCACAGCTTTGTTTCAAAGAGGGTGGCAGAGCTTGCAGGGCTTGACATCAATCATTCCAGAATCATTGTCTGCCACATTGGAAGCGGGGCAAGCATTTCTGCGGTAAAAGATGGAAAGAGCATTGATACCAGCATGGGAATGACACCGCTTGAGGGGCTGGTGATGGGAACGCGTTCCGGGGATATCGACCCTGCCATCATTGAGTTCATCTGTAACAAAGAAAATCTTTCTGTTTCCGAGGTCACAAGCATTTTGAACAAGGAGTCCGGGGCGATTGGTCTTTCCAAGGTCTCCAATGATTACCGCGACCTTGTGGATGCAATGGAGGCAGGAAATGAGGACGCAAAGACCACGTTAGAGGTCATGGTGTACCGCATTGCAAAATATATCGGGGCATATTATATGGCACTGGGCGGCGTGGATGTGATTGCCCTGACTGCCGGCATGGGAGAGAATAATATTGAGGTGCGCGGCATGCTGATTGACAAGCTGGGTGCCATTGGCGTCATTCCGGACCCGGCTGCAAATACAGAGCGCGGCGTGGAGTGCTGCCTGACCACGAAGGACAGCAAGGTGCCTGTATGGGTGGTGCTGACAAATGAGGAGCTTGCCATTGCAAGGGAGACGGCAAGACTGGTACAGTAGGCTGAACAGATACGTTACACTTCACACGGTTGTATTCGAGAATTTTTCTAAAAAGCTTTCAATGCTTATTTTAAAAAAATTCTTGACAAACCTTTCCTGTATTGATATACTTGAAAAAGTGTTGTAAATGCGAGGAAAGCAGTTACGGACAGCAAGCAGATGCCTAATGATGTATGCCCTGGCAGGATGTACCGGGGATGTTTATGAGGCATCAGATTTTGATGATAGAGTATGAAGACAGGAGGTGGAAAGGATGTCTATTTGTCCAAAGAATAAATCTTCTAAGTCAAGAAGAGATAAGAGAAGAGCAAATTGGAAAATGTCTGTACCGAATCTGGTAAAGTGCAGCAAATGTGGTGCGTTAATGATGCCTCACAGAGTATGCAAGGCATGTGGCTCATATAATAAGAAAGAAATTCTTGCAGATGCAGAATAAAAAAGAATGACAGGCAGGAGGAAGCATTTTCTCCTGCCTGTTTTTGCATACGCCCGCATTTTGAACTCATTCCGTGCAAGCCGGGTCGTTCTTTTTTTGTTTAAAGATTTTATTTCATTTTTATATTCAGATTAAGCCCAAAATATATTGTATGGTGCATAGCAATCCCCTAACGGAAACAGGAAATCTGCTCTGTGAGAAATTTTTTCCAGAAGGCAGTATCTGTTTCGTAATTTTTGGGAAGCTCATAATATGCTGTTTTATCGCCATATTCTTTCAAAAAGAGCGTGGCGTTTTTAGCTGTTTTTTGTTTCATGGGCATCAGGGAGGGAAGGAAGCTTCCGCTTTTTTTGGTATAGCAGGTGGCTCTTGTGGCCTTTTTCCGGTGGGTGCTGTCCGCAAAGGAAGCAATGCTTTTGTGGACTGCCAGGTCCTCGGCGGGCAGGTAATAATAGTTTTTATAATCCTCAAGAAAGTATTTTAAAGTCCCCTTGAAGACAGGGAAAGAAAAGCAGAGTTTTCCTTCCTTAATAGATAGAATGGCGTCTGGAAGCTGCCCCGTCTGGCTGGAAACTTCCTTTGCCGCATCAGGCTTTTTTTTGTTTTGTGGATAGCTGCAGGTCTTTTTGATTTCTTTTGGAAACGTGACAGAAGAAGGAACCGAAAGCAAGAGCCATTCCGTATTTTCCTCTTTTTTAGTATCTTCCTGCTGGTTCTTTTCTTCTGTCGTGCCATCTGGAAAAAAAGCCTCCTGGGACAGGGTGATTTTCATGTTCTGCAGGGAAGCCTCTTCAAAAAAGGGGGCATTTTCACAGAAAAGTGTTTCGTACTGCAGAAGGGAGCAGACAGAAAGCATCATTTCCACATCTTCAAAATTATGCAAAAGCAGGGTCTGTTCCAATGCACCTGCATTTTCCGGCTCTAAAAGCCGCATTCTGGTATATTCTGCATAGACCGGAATTAAATCTCCGCCGGAAAAAGTGTCCTTCCTGAAAATTCCAAGGAATTGTTCCAATGCCTTCTGGCTGCATTTTCCCAGAGAAAGGAAACGTTTTAATTTTTTTACATGCAGTAAAATATCAATGGAGAGCATGCCTGTGTCATCCAAAAGGATTTCTTTTACGTGCCTGCTTAAAGAAATGGCATGACGGCTGCATTTTTCCAGAACATAAGGAATGTCAAAGGTACGGCCGTTAAAGTGGTACAGGTAAGCATAATGTTCTAAAAATTCCAAAAAAGAGACAAGGACCTCTTTTTCATCTTTATTTCTTTCAGCGAACCACTGCAGCTCTTTAAAGCAGCCCTCCTCCGGGTCATAAAAAAGAACCCCGATCAGGTAAATGGAGGAGGTCTTTGGGGAAAGTCCTGTGGTTTCTATGTCAAAAAAAAGGAGTTCTTCTTTTTTTTGTGGAAAATCGTAGTGAAATTCTGAAGGCGTAATGGATGTACATATGGTTTTCATGAGCATTCTCCCGGTCATGTGATTTCCTGCGGCGGGTAAAGATTTTTGACGCAGTTTTTTTCATTATAGTGTGTGTGTGAAAAAAATACAAGTGTGCTTCAGTTCACTGACGAACCAAAGTGTAACTCTTGCACTGGTGGGGAACTTGCGTTATAATGCTATGTGGAAACTTTTATGTTTTTGGGGGTGGAGATGAACACAGAACGTTGGAAAAATAAATCGGTTTATGCAAAATGGGACAGGAGGGAAAACCGTTCTGCCTCTGCATACGAACGCTGGGAGCGGAGAAGCCGGAAACGTCGGAAAAACAGGACTCGTCCGAATGCATTTGAAAATCTTTTTGGAGGGGAGAAAAAGGAGGATGAACGGTTCTTAAAGGATTTAAAAGGCAGGGTGCAGAATCATATAGAGGGTCTTTTACGGGTGGTGACAACTGCTTTTATTGTCCTTTTACAGTTTTTGGCAGTTATTTTTCTTCCGTTCCTCTTTCGTGGCAGTACGGTGTATTTTTACTTCATTTTGGAAGTATGCGCAGTAGTCGCCATTGTCAGCCTGGTTAATAAGAACCAGAGCGCAAATATGAGGATGGCATGGATTTCCATTGTTCTTCTGCTTCCCATTTCCGGGTTCCTTTTTTATTATCTCTGGGGAAGGGAGAGCGGGAAAAAAAAGAGGCTGGACCAGCACATCAGGGAACAGATTCTTTACGGAAAAAAATTTTTAGAGCAGGACAGGGAGGTATATGAAAAATATATCAACTCTGAACCGGTAGCATCCCGTATGGTCAAATATATGGTAAACGAGGGGATTCCGCTCAGACAGGGAAACGAGGTCAGGTTTTATTCTATGGGCGAGGAGGCTTTTGAAGATATTTTCCGGGCAATGGAAAAGGCAAAAAAATTCATTTTGGTTGATTTTTTCATTGTGGCAGAGGGTGCGCTCTTTGATAAGATGCATGAAATCCTGAAACGGAAGGCAGAGCAGGGAGTGGAGGTCAAATTCATGTATGATGATTTTGGCGGTGCTATAAGAACCGGCAGGTTCTTCCGGCAGATTCTGGAGCATGAGGGGATTGAAGTCCGTATTTTTAATCCCATCCATAAATATACAGGACAGCTTTATCTGAATTACCGTTCGCACCAGAAGATTGTGGTGGTGGACGGAAAAGTGGGCTTTACAGGAGGGTTCAATCTGGCAGATGAATACGCCAACCTGGTGGAACGGTTTGGCGTCTGGAAGGATACCGGAATCTGTCTGGCAGGCGAAGCCGTCTGGGACCTGACGGTGGTATTTCTTCAGATGTGGGAAGCCTGTAAAAATGTTACAGAGCATATTGATTACCTGAAATATAAGAGCAGGGCGCTGACAGGTGGTGATACATATTGCCAGGTGCTTTCTGACGGTCCTGCCCTAAATCCCAAAAACACCATTGAAAGCCTGTATAACCAGATGATCACGTTTTCAGACCGGTATCTTTATATTACCACGCCATATCTGATTTTGGAGGATTATATGCGCCAGAGCCTCATTGAAGCGGCAAGGCGCGGGGTAGATGTCCGAATTGTGACGCCGTTCATTCCGGACAAAAAATATACGAAGCTTTTAACGAATTATAATTACGGCAGACTGTTAAAAGAGGGGGTGCATATTTATGAATATACGCCCGGTTTTATCCATGCAAAGCAGATTCTTTCTGAAAATGCAGTAATCGTCGGCACCATCAATATGGATTACCGGAGCTTTTACCTGCATTATGAAAACGGTGTCTGGATGTCCGGTGCCAAAATAAAGAAGCAGGTGAAAAAGGATTTTCACCGGATTTTTGAGGTGAGCCATGAGGTGACATATGAAGAATGGCTGAAACGTCCAAGGAGATATAAGGTATTTCAGCCGGTCTTAAATTTGGTTTCTACATTATTTTAAAGATATTATAATGATAGAGATTATTATTATAGAGAGATTATTATTATAGAGA
>CADBMP010000427.1 GCA_902795775.1 uncultured Lachnospiraceae bacterium
ACAAGACGAAATATATTTGATGGGACTTCTGCACGATGTGGGCAAGATAGGCGTACCGGATGAAGTAATTAATAAAACATCAAAATTAACCGATGCGGAATTTAAGCTAATCAAGAAACATCCCATAATTGGCAATGAAATTCTTAAAAAAATCACGGAAAGTCCTAAACTTGCAACGGGGGCGAGATGGCATCATGAGCGTTATGGAGGAGGTGGCTATCCTGATGGAATTTCGGGGGAAGACATACCAGAGGAAGCAAGAATAATAGCTGTTGCAGATACATATGACGCAATGACGAGCAAAAGAAGTTATCGTGATGTGATGCCACAGAATACAGTTCGTTCCGAGATTGAAAAGGGTATCGGAACTCAATTTGATCCTCGATTTGCAAAATGTATGCTTGAGATAATAGACGAGGACGTAAATTACAAGCTGCATGAATAGAATGGATGATTCTATTGAAAATGATTTAATTTGGTGATGGAGATGACAGCATTTTTTGTATAGAATTAGCGATTATTTTGCCGTTTTTTTGCATTCTCCTAAAACCTGTTTTATGTCTCCAAAGGAGCCTTCTGCCTGAATGCTCCGGTCTGTTCTGAAAAGGATTCCATCATCCGAAAGAATGCGTTCCAGGCCAGCCTCTCTGTATTTTAAAAATGTTTTGGAGACCTGAAGTTTTTTGGTTCTTTCTTCCAGGGGTGTTTTACAGTTGTTTCCTTTGATGCATTCTTTTTTATATGGACAGCCGTCACATCCTTTGGAATGCAAGGGTGGAGAATGGAATCGACCAGCTTCTGTCTTACAGTGATGCTGCCATGTATTTTGCAAAGGAGTCCGGGAAGGGGAGGTATGTATTTTTTGATGAATATGCAGAGCGGATCAAAATGGAGTGGGAAATGGAAAATACTGCGGAAGCGGCACTGGCAGAGGGAAAGCTCCGGGTTCTTTATGCTCCGGCATTGCATCTGCAGAATAGAAAGTTAGTGCGTATCATTTCAAGGGTTATTTGGGACAGGGGAGACGGCAGGTTCTGGATCCGGTCCGATTTTGAGCATGTCTTAGAAAAGAGCGGTCTGTTAAAAAGGATTGATTTCCGGGCATTTATGCAGATTTGCCGTGACTTTTCCACCTTAGGCCGTGATAAGAGGCGGACGGTCATTGGAATCCGGCTTTCCCAGATCCTCTTAGATGATAATGTGGCATTGGAATTTGCTGCAATCGCAGAAAGACATCATGTGCCGAAGGAGCGCATGGCTCATTAAAGAGTGATTATAATATACGGATTGGGAGGAGCAGAAAAATCACCGGACCATTCTTTGATTATTTTGGAAATGATATGGCAGATGCTTCTGATGAAACCTGTACGAGAGGGCTGATGGTCAGTGCCGGTTACAGATGGTTGAATGGGATGCCTTATATGGGACCGGGGCATAATTCCGTGCTTTTAAGAGAGAACGGGGAGATGTATCTGGTGTCGCATATCAGGAAGCTGCAGTTTCTTTCAGAGGATCCGGGAGCCGGGCTTTTACAGGTGAGAAGGTTGTTTTTGACACCGGATGACTGGATCGTTTCAGAAGCACAGCCGTATGCCGAGGAGGTCTTTTGGAAGGTCAGGGATGCGGTGATTCCGGGGTTATATGAACGGATCGAACTAAGACCGTCCATGCCGCAGGGAATCGCACATGCGCATCCGTTAAGGCTTTTTAGTGACGGAAGGTTAGAGTGCTGCTCCATCATTGGCACATGGAAGCGGGTGGATGATTTTTCTTTGGAATTTACATATGGACCGGTGCATGAATTTGTGCATATGGAAAAGGGGCTTGACCGGGATGTGAATAAGACCACCGTGCTTTTGTCGGGGCTTACTAGTCAGGGGATCTGCACATGGGCGAAGAAGACGGTCTGATGTTGGAAATGGATGAGAGATTTTGAGAGAAGAAAAGGAGGCAGGATTGAAGATGGAATATCGTAATGTGGGAAAATCAGGGCTTAAAGTCAGTGAGGTGGCACTTGGAAGCTGGATGACAGATTTAAAGGGGAGCAGCAAGGAGGAGACGGCAAGGGAGGTCGTGAAGCTTGCGTATGGATCCGGGGTGAATTTTTTTGACTGTGCAGATGCGTACAGCGGCGGGTCAGCAGAGCGTTTTTTAGGAGAGGTATTGAAGGAATATCCGAGAGAGGAGCTTGTCATTTCAAGCAAGGTATTTTTTCCGACCATGAAAGGACCGAATGGCTGGGTGCTTTCCAAAAAGCATATTTTTGAAAGCATTGACCGGTCATTAAAAAATATGAAGCTTGATTATCTGGATCTTTATTTCTGCCACCGCTTTGATAAGACTACTCCAATGGAGGAGACACTCCGGGCACTTTCTGACCTCGTATCACAGGGGAAGATTTTGTATTACGGCGTGAGCGAGGAGTGGGGCAGCGCGAGATTAGAGGAGGCAGAGGCGATCATTGAAAAATACCATCTGCATCCGCTGACGGTGATTCAGCCGCAGTATAATATGGTGGACCGGTACATTGAGCATGAAATCATGGATACCTGTGCG
>CADBMP010000428.1 GCA_902795775.1 uncultured Lachnospiraceae bacterium
AGGTTATGACCTTCACCCGGAATATAGCTTGTCACTTCGATTCCGTTAGAAAGACGTACTCTGGCTGTTTTTCTAAGAGCTGAGTTCGGCTTCTTTGGCGTAGCAGTACGAACAGCTGTGCAGACACCTCTTTTCTGAGGAGAGCTCTGAGATACAACCTTCTTCTGTAAAGAGTTATAAGAATACTGGAGTGCAGGTGAGTTGGACTTCTTTGTAGAAACCTTTCTTCCCTTCCTTACTAACTGGTTAAATGTTGGCATTAATTTCACCTCCTGTTTTTAGAATCGTTGATTTTTTGTATGCAAAAAGCACACTTACATAGTATAACTACGTTGTGTGCTTTTTGTCAAGAGTTAATTTTATTTTTTCATAAATCCGCGCATGTTTTCTGCGCATGACCAAATTGCGAAAGCACTTACAGAGTGCGTCGCAATTTGTATGATAAACGCGAAGCGTTTATTTTTTCATAAGGTGTGATAATAGCCACCCCAAAAAATCCCTTAAGAAATTTTCTAACCATCTAAAAAAAACGAATCTGAACCCACAAAATAAAAACTGAATTCACCGAAGTTTTATCAGTTTTATCTTTGAATTTTGAACAAACAGATAACGGTTCCTGGAATTGCCTTTGAAAAAATAACTGATTCTGTTCTTTAATTCAGAAGCATATTTTTTCACGCCGTTCGTCCGGTAAACTGCACATTTACTGTCGGAATTCAAGAGAATCTCATCCCCTGCCATCTGTACCGATGTATAACCGGTTTCAATTACCCGGTGCAAAAGCTTGTTCCCGTCTAAATCGTATAAATTCAAGTCATCCCTTCCATCCCCCCGATCCATTATCATTCCGACATGGTCCTTGTCCATGAAAGCACTCCGGATGGTATAAGAAAATTCTTTTTTTGCCCTTAACTTTGGCTGCTTCATATTCTCCCAGATATAAAAACCCTTTTCACCGAACAGGCATACATGGTCTTCATCAAAAAAAACCGCCTCTGCCACCATCCGGTCATCATAATTCTGTGCTCCAACCAGACAATTTGCATTTTTTCCGATATCTGTAAAATTGTAAAACGCCACCCTGCTCTGTGCAGCTCCTGTGGTAATACAGAGATATGCAGCCACCACACTGGTTCCATCCGGAGAAATATCAAAAGAAACCGGATATCCTTCTTCTACATTTGTAGGAATCTCCACCAGAAGCTTTGTTGTTTTGGCAAAAGGATTGTAAATGGCAATCGTATTAGAGGAGCTTTCCTCCAGCAAGACAGCCACCACGCCCTGTCTGGAAACACATGCCTCCACAATTGGATAATCTACAGAAAAGTTCACACCTGTTTCACTCCCCCTGTATACATAAAGAGATGTGCCTCCAATATCTGCCACTACTGCACTGTCTCCACAGACATCCAGCTTCGGATTTGCCATTTCATAACTTCCTGCCCAGATATCTTCTCCATTCCGGTTGATGGCAGTAATACCATCCCTCCCATAACGGATGATACTGTCTTCTCCAGCCACATATTCCAGGGAAGCACTATCCTTTATATTCACAGACCCGGTAATCTCATAGTCCTTGAAATGCCGGTTGATATACCAGTTATAAATTACCATCCCCACTATCAGGACTATGATAAAGCTGATGACCGCAATAATCCCAAACACCCACTTTTTTCTTCGATGTCCCTCCAATGCAATAATATCAAAGGAACGTCCCACCAAACTTTCCATATAATCTGATCCTCAAATTTTATTTACGATTCACCAGTCCGGAAAGCAGTCCGTCCGCACCGGCTCCCTCCTCTGACTGGCAAAACATTTATTCTTCTGCGTAGCATTATACTCTATCGTGCCGTGTTCTGCAAGTTTTTCCTGCCAAAACCGGACGAATAGATTGGTAAAATAATCCTCTGCCCCTCCCGGATCTGATTTTCATCTTCAATCCTGTTCCGCTCCTTTATCAATGGAAGCTTTGATAAATCCCGGTATTCCCTCCATACGATCTGGCTAAGCGTATCTCCCTTCTGCACTATGTAGCTGTTCTGGCCAAGTGCTGTCTGTTCCGACTTTTCCCTTTCCCGGCGTTCCTTTGTTTTTTTTCCGGTATTATGTATTGTATTTTTTTTCTTTTCCTGTATCTTCTTTTCTCCTGCTTCTTTTTTTTCTGTCGTTTTCTTTTTCTCCTTTTCTCCTGTTGTTTCCCCTTGGTCTGTTTCTTTTGTTGATTTCGTCCCTGTTTCTTTCGTTTCTTCTGCTTTCTGGTTCCCAGTCCCGTTTTTCTCTGCTTTCTCCCTCTCCTCTTCTTTTTTTCCCTTCGCATCCTCCGTTTTTATCCCCTCCTGTCTCATCTCCTCCTTCTTATCTAGGGCATTTTCCTTTTTGTCTGATGAATTTTCTTTCTTTCCTAATGCATTTTCCTTCTTTTCTGATGAATTTTCCTTCTTTTCTGATGAATTTTCCTTTTTGCCTGATGCACTTTCCTTTTTGCCTGATGCATTTTCCTTTTTGCCTGATGAATTTTCCTTTTTGCCTGATGAATTTTCTTTCTTTCCTAATGTATTTTCCTTCTTTTCTGATGCACTTTCCTTCTTTTCTGATGCATTTTCGTCTTTTTCAAAATCCCCGTCAGCCATTTTTTCCGTATCGGAAACTGCTGCAATTGTTTCCTCCAGACGTTCCATTTTCTGGTTGCTTTGTAAAAGCAGAAAACCACCTGCCAAAAAGACCATGACAAAAAGAACTGCTGCCGCTGTCATTGTTTTTTTTCCCTGCCGCTTTTCCTCATTCTTCTTTATCACCGCCCGCACATTCGCCATAACCTCATCCGAATAAAAGGCTTCTGCACTTTCCTTTACTTTTCCGCGCAGCATAAAATTCTGCATCTGTGGATTTTTCCCATAATACACCATATAGCCCCGTTTCTTTTTTAACGCCAGACCGTCAAAGGAATATACCTGCTTCGTTTCCTCCCCCTGGTTGCAGATATAACAAATCTGATACGGCTTAGAAAAATGCTTTTTATGAAATTCCTTAATCCTGTTCTTCAATGCCCTTGTTTCCATCCGGATGCCAATTCCCCAGCCCAGAATATTACTTTCCGGGAAATATTCTTTCTTCCATTCAAGAAGCTCATTCCATTTTTCTGCTGAAAAAAATTCCTCTGTATCCATAAAATCAAATTCCAGCTCTACTGCACCATAAATAAAATAACAATCAGCACACCCGCCTCTGCCCTCTTTTCCAAGATAGACCAAAATCACTTTTTCTGCTGCTCTTCCAAAAAACCTTTCCATATAAGTAACAACATAATCCTCAAAGTAGATTCTTCCCTTTTCTTCCGGTTCTCCCACCTGTCTTACATTTTCTGGCAGTTTTTCAAATTCATACAGCCTGTCCATTTCATCACACCCTTCCAAAAATGTTGATTCGTTACGGTTCATAGCTTTACTATTCCGGTAACACATAGATGGATTCTAGCACAAGCATTATGCAAATATTGTCGAAATGATACCAGGCTTCCATACACAAAAGAAAACATTTCGACATCTTATCCATACCGGTATTTTTTTCTTTTTTCATGAAATAATGTTATAGTGAAAAATAAATGTCACACAAGGAGATTCCAGCATGAATTTCATCTCAAAATCCCTGTCGAAAGAACAGGCAGCTTATTTTAATATATATAAAAAACAGGAATTTTTTTATTTAAAGAACCGTCTTCTTAAGCTTCAAAAAGAACTCCGCTTACAAAAAATGACCATCATCTTTCTCTGTATCGGCTCTGACCGGGCCACCGGTGACTGCTTTGGTCCGCTTGTCGGAGAAGCACTTTTTCATGCAAAGAAAAAAAGACCGTTCCCTCTCTCCTGTCCGGAAATCTACGGAACTCTGGACAAGCCTGTCCATGCAGTCAATCTGGAAAAAACCATACAAAAAATCCACCATAGCTATGAAAACCCATACATCTTTGCCATAGATGCTTCCCTGGGACTGCGGGAGCATATCGGATTTATCACGCTCAGTGCCGGTCCGCTTTTTCCCGGGGCAGGAGTGAAAAAAAAGCTTCCTGAAATTGGAGACACCTCTATCACAGGAATTGTAAATGAACATTCAGAACGCTGCCAGCAGACCCTGCAGACTACCAGACTTTCCACTGTGACCCATTTATCAGGTTTTTTAAGCCGCGCGCTGACAGAAACCTTTTTCTAAAACAAAGCCGTGATAAAAGTCATATCCCTCTAAAAAATGCTGCTGCCCTGAAACAAATCGAAC
The DNA here is from genome assembly GCA_902795775.1 of uncultured Lachnospiraceae bacterium. GTDB lineage: Bacteria > Bacillota > Clostridia > Lachnospirales > Lachnospiraceae > Butyribacter. Next base: position 4,273 of record CADBMP010000428.1, read on the forward strand.
CACCACTTGAAAAGATAAAAAATCGTGGTATAATGGAAATATTAGGAAAGAGGAAATCATCTATGCGTGATTATTCTAAAATGACAGATATCGCTTTTAGCGGCCAAAATCCGGCGCATTCATTAACGAAAAAAGCAGATTTTTTCGTTAATGAATATAAAAATTTCGCATGGCAGGACAGCAGGCGAAAGATGGTAAGTTTATTATATATAACAGTCAGGTATTAGATGAAATTTTTTCACGTCATTCCATATGTAATATAAATTCTGGAAGAAACATGATTACATGTTAAATAAATGAATACGGGGGGTGAAAATACATGGAACTGATCCATGACCGAAAACGTTTTAAAGATGACGTCAAAAACTGCAAACGCTGTGGCAGGGATTTACATCCGACTTATCCACATGATCTGTGTCCGGTCTGCATGGAAATGGAATTATTTAATCAGGTCAAAGACTACATCAGAAGCAATGAAGATGTCAGGGAACAGGATGTGGCAGAAAAATTTAATATCCCCATCAGAAAAGTCAGAAGCTGGATCCGCGAAGGCAGGATTCAGTATAAAGGCGAAACAGCTGACAAGATTACCGGTGTTGTCTGCCATATGTGCGGAAAGCCAATCGCCTTTGGGAATCTTTGCCCTATGTGCCATTCCTTACAACAGCTCCAGGTTGTCCGCCAGTTCAAAAAACCTTCTGAGACTGCAGGAGAAATGCACTTCATCGGAAAAGAGAAAGAATCGGGCAAGAGGTAGATACCTGACTTCTGCCCGTTGTGCGTCGCCCGCATATGGAAATTATGCAGCTTTG
>CADBMP010000429.1 GCA_902795775.1 uncultured Lachnospiraceae bacterium
AAAGAAATGGAAAAAAGACAGTTCTTTACCGCACCATCAATGAAATCACAGGACGGACAAAATCCTCAAAGGAGCGCGTGGTTCTGATTCTTTTGACTGATGGGGAGGATGATTCCACAGGAAGCAGGAACAATCCGGAAACCACATTTTCAAATGTGAAAAATGCCGCCATTCCTGTGTATGGGATTTTATTGAATTATGGATTGTCAGGGGATGGTGACAAGAAAAAAATACAGGTGACAAAAAAGCTCCTGAATACAGAGGGCAGCAATGACCGTATGGTACGTGGAATTGATATTTCTGCAAAAGCAAGTGCTGCTGCAGTAGAAAAAGCCTTTGCGAACCTGCTGGTGCGTATCCAGGAAAAAACATTCCTGGTAAAGCTGAAGGCAGGCTCGAACCGGACGCTGATGAATACAAGACTGACGCTGACCAAAACAAATGGAAATGTGGAGGAAGCAAAAGCAAGGGATTTTAGTTATTCTGATTATTATCCGGATAAAAAACCGCCACAGGTATCATCACTGAAAGTGGAGTCAGAAAACCAGATTTCCATTCTGGTCTCTGATGAGAACGGACTGGATCAGCCGTCTATAGTCAATCAGGCAAATTATAAGGTGTACAGGACGGAAGGCGGAGCTGTGACCGGTGGAGGCAATTCTGTAAAGACGGTGGAGCTTCCTTCGGCAAATGAAAGAAAAAAGAAAAAAAAGGTTGTTCTGACCCTGGAGCATGAATTGGAGGACGGGGATTATGTGCTGAAACTTTCCGGTCTGAAGGATGCGTCAGAGGATGGAAATATCATAGATAAAATGGAAATCAGCTTTAGCGTGTCCGGTGGAATCCGGAGTGATGCAAAGGAGGATGAAGAAGTCTGGGAAGATTTGGAGGAAACCGGCAGTGAAAACCAGGTGATGGAAAAGAATAGTGCAGCAGGCTTTTCATATTGGTGGATTGTGGTTCCTGTTCTTCTGGCGGTGATTGTTGTCCTGATTTTGCTGCTCTTGAAAAAGAAAAAAACGGAAGAAACTCCGGCAGCAGGTTCTTATGACGGAATGGGGGAGGCAGACAGCTGTCTGATTACGCTGACCGTTACAGACGGAAAGGGTTTTACAAAAAATCTGCAGTGGGATGTGGAAGGCAGTTTTTTTGTGGGACGTTCTGAAATCTGTGAAGTCTTTTTTGATGATGAAATGTTAAGCAAACAGCATTTTGTGATTGAGGTGACAAAGCAGGGCTGCTTTTTGGAAGATCTGGGTTCCACGAACGGAACCTGTGTAAATGGAAACCGGATCATGGGGCGAGTGGAGATTTTTGAGGGAGATGAGATTCTGGCGGGACGTGAGAAATTTTTAGTACATTCCTTCCGGAAAGGGTTCGATTCCGTAGGAACCACATCTCCGGTATAAATTCATCTCTTTTTGTCCATGAAAATGGACAGGAGCAGGAAACGATGGTCCGGAGGACGAAAGCTGTTTTGCCGGGCGCAGCAATTTGCATGAAGGGATGCAGGGAGGAGCCGGGGGAGAATGGCAGCAGAATTTTGCCCGAATTGCTTTCGGGTGGACGGTTATGCGCAGAAATGTTGCAGCTATTGCGGATATCGTGAGATGCAGGGCAGGGAGCAGCAGGCATTGCCAAAGGGTGAGTGGCTGGAGAACCGTTATCTTTTAGGCAGGGTCTTGGGAGTGGGTGGCTTTGGAATCACCTATCTTGCATATGACCGGCAGAGAAAGATAAGATGTGCGATCAAGGAATATTTCCCTGTAGAGTGGTCAGCGCGCTCTTATCAGACAAAGCGGATTACGCCCAACGGAGATTCCGTTCTGCCATATGAAAATGGAATACAGCTTTTCATTGAGGAAGCAAATCTGATCATGGGGCTTCGGAAGGAACAGGCTGTTGTGGATGTATTTGATTTCTTTGAAACAAACGGTACGGTTTATATGGTCATGGAATATATTGAAGGAGTCACGCTTTCCTCATATATGCGTGAGCATCAGAAAGTTCTGCCGCCAGACGAAGCCGGCCGTATGTTAGAACAGTTGTCAGAGGCACTTCTTGGAATCCATCAGGCAATGCTTCTGCACAGGGATATTAGTCCGGATAATATTATCAGAAAGTATAATGGGGAATTTAAGCTGATAGATTTTGGTTCGACCAGGGCATATGCACCGGATGGCAGGAACAGTTTTTCTGTTTTAGTGAAACCGGGCTTTGCACCAATCGAACAATATTCCAAATCAGGTGAGCAGGGACCCTGGACAGATATATATTCGCTTGCAGCTACATATTATTATGCCCTGACGGGAAAAAAGATTCCGTCTGCACCGGAGCGTGAGCTGGGAGAAAAGATCATTCCCCTGCGTCAGTTCGTGCCTGCGCTGGCAGAGCGGATTGAGCGGACAATCATGCGGGCACTTAGTGTGGACTACCGGAAAAGACAAAGATCCATGCAGGAATTTTTAAATGACCTGGCATTTGAGCCGTATTCCATGGAAAACATGAGGACGCAGAGCTTTCATCCGCCAGGAAACACCGGGATGCAGGGCTTTTCTTCGCCGGGAAATACCGGGGCACAGGGCTTTCCTCCGCCGGGAAATACCGGGGCACAGGGCTTTCCTTCACAAGGAAATACCGGGGCGCAGTCCGGAGAGGAGCTTTATACCTGTCTGGTGCTGCAGTATTCGGACCGGCCAAATGAAAAAAAAGAGTGGCGTTTTGTTAGGGAGAGCATCAATATTGGCAGAAACAGGGAGGAGAACCAGATCTGCCTGAATGATAAACAGATTAGCGGTAAGCATTGTATGGTCTGGCTGGAGGAAAATGAAGGCGAATTTTATGTGACGGATTTTTCAACAAATGGAACTTATACAACAAAGGGAAAACTGGAAAAAGGCCAGAGTGCCAGGCTGCATGTCAATGAGTGGTTCTATCTGCAGACGAAGGAGAGAAGGTATATATTTTATCTGGAGGTGAAGTGAAAGTGTTTGTGAAAGGAAAAGGAATGTCTGTGCTTCCTGAAAAAATGCCGATTACGGAAAGAATCCGGACAGTACCGGAAATACGGACATGTTCTTATATGGATACAGGAAACCGGGAATATCAGCAGGATGCCGTTTTTGTTTCCCGGACGAAAAAACTGGCGGCAAATAAACGCACAAGACTTCTGGGCCTTGTTTGTGACGGCATGGGAGGAATGGCAGACGGAGGAAGGGCAAGCGAAACAGCCAGTCAGATGATTTCGCAGGCGTTTGAACGTATTGAACATGAGGAGGATGTCAATATTCCGTTGTTTTTTAAAAGGGGAATTGTGGCGACAGACCGCACGATTCATGAATTCCCAAAAGAAAATGGCAGGGGTTCCGGTACCACAATGGTGGCTGTGATCATAGAGGACGAACATTTTTACTGGGCATCTGTGGGAGACAGCAGGATTTATCTTCTGCGTGACGGCCAGCTCACCATGCTGACAAGGGATCATAATTATGACATGAGGCTGCGCCAGATGGTTTCAGAGGGCAGCATGTCGGTAGAGGAATATGTGGGGAAAAAGCAGAAAGAAGCTTTGATCAGCTTTTTAGGAATCGGCAGCATCAGCCTGATGGATATTTCTCCCGGAGCAATTCCTTTGGTGTTGGGAGATACCCTTCTTCTGTGCAGTGACGGAGTGACAAAAACTTTGTCAGATGAGCAGATTAGACAGATATTAATCAGTGACAGAATTTCCATGGAGGATGGTGCAAGGCAGCTTGTGGAGCTGGCAGTACATGAAAACACAAAATCACAGGACAACACCTCGGTGGTTCTTATGCGGTATATGGAAACAGAGTTAAGGTAGTGTCAGCGTGAAGTCGTTTTTAGGCGTTAAGAGTCCCATAATGCCTGTGGGTCTTTATAAAACAGTTTTTGAATAAAATAAATATTATTAATATACGGAAGGAGTCTTATTATGAATTTATGCAGATGTGAAAACGGACATTTTTATGACAGGGAGAAATATGCGACCTGTCCCCATTGTGCAAATGGCCTGGCATCCGATGAGAGCGTAACAGAGTTTTATACGGAGGAGCCGGTTTCGGGAGGAATGATGGGCATGGGAGGCGTGATGCCGATTCCGCCCACAGTAGGAATGCCAATGGGACAGCAGATGGGGCAGATGCCTG
>CADBMP010000430.1 GCA_902795775.1 uncultured Lachnospiraceae bacterium
AGCCCACCCACATTATGATGCGATTTGATCACTGCACTTTCCCCGCCAAGTACGGATTCCACCACATCCGGCTAGATGGTTCCCTGCGCCTGAAAATCAACCGCACCGATTTTCTTTGCCTCCTCCTCAAACACGCGGATAAATTCCTCTCCAATGATTTTCCTTTTTTTCTCCGGTTCTGTGACACCTGCTAACTTCTTATAATACCGATCCTGTGCATTCACGCGTATAAAATTCAAATCAAACTGACCATTAGGGCCAAAAACTTCCTCGACCTCATCCCCTTCATTCTTCCTAAGCAGACCATGATCCACAAACACACAGGTAAGCTGTTTTCCTATCGCTCTGGAAAGAAGCCCTGCAGCCACCGAGCTGTCCACACCCCCGGAAAGAGCTAAAAGCACTTTCCCGGAGCCGACTTTTTCACGAATCTCCTTTATCGTCTGCTCTACAAAAGAATCCATGCGCCACGTTCCGGCGCAGCCGCAGATTCCTCTGACAAAATTATGGAGCATTTTGGTTCCCTCTTTTGTATGCAGCACCTCTGGATGAAACTGAATCGCATAAAGCTTTTTCTCCTCATTTTCTGCGGCTGCCACCGGACAGTCTGCCGTATGCGCCACAATGCGGAATCCTTCTGCCGTTTTAGAAATATAATCAAAATGGCTCATCCAGCAGATTGTATGATGAATATCTGCCTTATGTTCTTCCAAAGTCTTCTTAGAAATAAGCCCATCTTCACCAGTTTTGCCAGCATCCACATGGTTAAGAGCCGTTTCATCTGTCAAAGCACTGCCCTTACCTTCCGCTCCGGAAACCACATCCCCGCACATTTCTCCTACCCCTGTAAAAAGCGCAGACTTAGGATTTATAAATACCTCTGTTTTCCCATATTCCCTGACCGGAGCCTTTTCCACCTTTCCACCCAGAACAAGCTGCATAAGCTGCGCCCCATAGCACAGACCTAACACCGGAATACCCAGCTCAAAAAGCCCCTTCTGGTACGTTGGGGCACCTTCTTCATAACAACTGTTTGGTCCTCCTGTCAAAATAATTCCTTTCGGATTCATTTCTTTAATCTTTTCCAGCTCTGTCTTATACGAATAAATCTCACAGTACACATTGCACTCCCTGACACGCCTCGCCACGAGCTGATTATACTGACCGCCAAAATCAATGACAATCACTTTTTCCTGTTCATTCACTGCACTCATGCAAAATCCTCCTTTACCGTAAAATTCTATGTACTGACATCCTGAAGTTTTTGTACCATATTTTATGCTTTTAACTCCAAAATTCTAGTATTGCGGTTTTTTATTAGCTTGACTTATGATATCTGCCTAAACTCTTGCATATATGGATTTTTTGCAGATATCATATAGTCGAGGTTATTAAAAACCGATACACTAGTACATCATTTCTTATATTAACTGACTATTCGTTTGTCTAAATTTCCGAATCATACACAGTTCAAAGCCTCGACGCAGTCCGCTGCGACTGCGTTTTGAGCCGGCATGATTGAAAATTTATCCTGCACGAATGTATCAGTTGCTTGATTTATGATGTGCTAGTATTGAGGTTTTAAATAATTGTGTTTTTTAAGAATAATTTTCATCCTGCAAGGAAGAAAATCGACAGCACAGCCTCACCTGCGAAACCTGTGTATGTGCCAAAGTTTGGACAGTAAACCCACTTTCATTTATGTTGGTGCCAGAATGATGACATGCAGGTTTACATTAAAAATTATAACCGGCAGAATAATCCGCCATCTGACTCACGCTTTTATTTTCTCACAGAAAGAATCGATAATTTCTTCATTTTTCACATTTGGCTTTTTCTTCGGATCAGTCAGGCCGAACTCCGCTGCAAATGCATCTACACCAATATATTTTTTTAACTTATCAAGAGTTTTTTCACTCTGATCTGGTCCACCGCTTGAACTTGTAAATGCAGCTATTCTTTTTCCCGAAAGAGCATCCTTATTCTGGTCAATAAAACTTCTTACAGGAGGCGTAAATGTTCCTGCCCATACAGGCGTTCCAATGACGATGCAATCATATTTTTCCGCATTAAATTCATAGGCTTTCAAATTCGGCTTATCACCCATGACAGCCGCCTTTCCACCCCAGAAAAACTTTTTTGCGCCTTTCGCCGGATATGCTTTCACCGGTTCAATTCGGATAAGGTCAGCATGTTCAAGTTTCTCCGCTATCTTCTCTGCAATAAACGCAGTATTTTCTGACATGCTGTAATATATAATTGCCGTTATCATTCCAATACCTCCATTTTATAATCCAGACTAATTGATGTCTTCAAAAATCCATAATATAAAAATTTTTAGGTTACAATATACTCGTCAGCACAACCAGTGCCTTCCTAAATTCCCCGGCATATTTTACAAATAACCCGGGCTTAATAATGCTGTTTTGGAATCATATCTGCCGCCATAACTTGATTTTTTTACAATATTTTCCCCATTCTTTTCATGAACGCGCAGTGACAGCTTTTTCCCTTTTTTCTCCAGAGTCACATTCTCATAACTGACGGAATACTTATCTTTTTTATAAAGATTTATATTTACGATTCCATTTTTCCTGGAATATATTTTTCCTATCTTGTATCCTGCTTTCTTAATCTCCTTTAAATATTTTTCTGCCCCTTCATATTTTTTTAAACTCCGGGAAGAAATTAATGTTCCTGTATAATTTACAAATTTTTTGCCTGTCCATTTCAAATAATAAGCTTTCCAGGTATGTCCCGTCATAATCGTCCCGGTCTTACATGCATCAAAGGCACTTGGAAAAACCATAAAATCCTTTCCTGAAATATGCGTCAGGCCCTCACCGGAATTTTTGACCGGATGGCACTTTCCCTGGCTCACATAAAGGCAATACGACCAGGAACCGGAACCACCACCCCAGCCTTCCACGACAAATAACTTCTGCTTTCGGCTGATGTTACAGATTTTTCCCTGTTTCAATGAAAAATCGGAAACCGCAAGCTTTTTTACCTGCTTTTCTCCGGAAAACCATAATGTCTGCTCTGTCTGATTCTTTTTTGTGACAATAAATGCCTCTTTTTTTCCATCTCCGTCATAATCTGCATAATACGTCCGAAAAAGTTTTTCTTTGGTGTGTTGCAGTACCCGCTGTTCCAATATATTCTGACTTGCTGCCTGTACATCTATTTTTCCATTAAAATTCCACGCTAAAACTCCTGCGCAAAATATCATCCCCATTTTCCTTAACATTTTATTCCATTGATTTATTTTCTTTTCTAACATTTTTTCTCCCCTTGTCTTTTCTATATCTTATATTTATCATATAAATCCTCCCATGCTGAAGCACTCTGTGCGAGGTTGCCGAACAGAAATCTGCGAATGCAGTTTCTGTGATGGCATAAGAGCGATTTGGGTTCGGCACAAATCGCCGTGTGAAAAATAAATTTTATGCTATTCAAAACTGTTTTTCACACTATAGTCCATGCTTTTTTCATTAAGATAAAAATCACCCTAAATTCTCTTTCATAAATTTTCTCAATTTTTTAAACTGTTCTACTGTCCTTTCATTTTCCGACTGAAATTTCAATATCTTGTCTAAATATCCCTGTTCCTTTGCAATCCGCAGGCTTTCCGGATAAACAAGTTCAAATGCCAGTGCCGCATGGCCAACCAGATTGTCCACCGGTGTCTTTTTCACACCTCTTAAAATTGCATGCTTTTCAAAAAACTGATTCATCACTTCTTCTGTCACTTCTGCATGTTTCACTTCCTCCGTTGAAACATTATAGATCACTTCAATTGGTGTCTCCTGACAGACCCTGAAAATATCCACCTTATCCGCATCTCTTAAAATCTGGCAGAACATCTGCATACGCGGACCGATCCCTTCTTCTATCCGGTATGCACTGTGATTCCAGATGGCTGTTCTTATCACCTCAAATGCTTCCTCTGAAGGAGAAATTTCCACAAATTCATTTAGAAATATTTTCCCTTTATCAGAGGCAGCATATAAAAGTTCCACGCCAAAATGCGCATGGTCGATGGACTGCGCATCTGAAAATGTACCATACTGTTTCAGCTGCTCAAATCTGCCCACATCATGTAACATCCCCAAAAGCCATGCAAGACAGACATCTTCTCCGGAAAGAAAAAGACTTTCTGCAATCCGCTCACAAATTTCTGCCACGCGGTAAGTATGTTCAATTTTTAATCTGATTTTTTCATCTTCTGAATCATACAAATCTGTATAATCCTGAAAAACCTTCTTTACTTGTTCCTTTGAAATTTTCATACTTACGTACCTTCACACTCAATCTTATTCGCCCGGTATACAATGCTGACGAGCCTGGTATTCCTTCACAATCAATCTTATTTGCCCGGTATATAACGTGCAATTCTTCCTGCAAATTCATTAAAGTTCTGTGTCTGCAAAATTACTTTTCCAGGTCCTTTAAGTCTTGTCAGGAAAAGGCCCTCGCCACCTAAGAAAATATTTTTTAAGCCTTTCACCGTTTCAATTTCATAAGCCACCGACCGTTCAAATGCAACCACATTCCCGGTATCCACCTTGAGCACCTCGCCCGGTGCCAGCTCCTTGACGACCTTATCTCCGTCAATTTCCAAAAATACCATTCCCTGTCCGGTGATATCCTGTAAAATAAAACCTTCCCCGCCAAACAATCCGGCAGAAAACTTTTTCGTAAATGCAACATTTAACTGCACACCAGGCTCTGCGCACAAAAATGCACCCTTCTGGCAAATCAGTCCGCCAGTTTCTCCAATGTTTATCGGCATTACTTCTCCTGCCACTGTAGATGCAAATGCAACCATGGCTCCCGGTCTCTCTGCTGTATAATGCGCCATGAACATGGACTCCCCGGCAAACATCCTGCCAATTCCCTTTAATACGCCGCCATGCGTATTTGTTTCCATAGAAATTCCATCACTCATCCATGCCATTCCACCGGACTGTGTATACATAGACTCTCCGGCATTATCAAAAACCACTTCCACTGCAGGCATCGTGTCACCAATCAACTTATAACGCATATTCTTTCCCTCTTTCTTTCTATAAATTTGAAAAGTCTTTTGCTGAATAACCGGGCAGGATGCAGTTTCTTGACTGACTGCCCGTCTGCGCGCCCACATGCTGCCGAAGGCAGCCAATTTCTTTATATGAGCGTGTACTATGCACAAAAAAGGTACATGACTTTTCATGTACCTTTTATTATAACAAACATTTTAACATTTTAGAATATTTTTTTTCATTTTGCAAAAAGAAAAGTAACCGTTCAGCCTTCCTAAAGTCTCCCGGTGAAAATTTGATTATGTCAAATTTTCTTCAGGATATTTTGGGTGTAAAGCGTAATAATAATCCCCATTTCTTATCTGAGCAAAAGCATGGGATCGACCGTCTCTTTTCCCTGATTGACCTGAAAATATAAATGTGTTCCTTCCTCTAAAAAATACTTTGTCGGTTCACTTATCTTTGCGATTACATCCCCTTCTTTTACTTCATCCCCGGACTTGACTTTCACATCAGCAAGCTGTCCATACATAACCATGTAATCATTTCCCAGGTCCATTTTAATTGTCATGCCATGATCATCTTCCTTTTTTATTTCCGTTACTTTTCCATCTGCGGCTGCCTTTACATCCGTTCCCTCTTTTGCGCTGATGAAAAGTCCCGGATTATATTTATATTGTGCCAGGGTCTTAAAATACACCGTTTTATCCATGCTGTACTTCAAAAGCACCTCACCTGTCACCGGCCACAAAAGACCTTTTTCTTCATCAAATGTATGCGTCACCTTTGCTGAAACTGCTGCCGCTTCCTTTCTGGCAGCTTTCTTTATTTTTTCCTGTCTTTCCCGCTCCTTTTTTTCTGCCTCCTCCTTTCTTTTTCTCTCCTCCTGCTGTTTTTTTTCTTCCTCAGCCACCTTGTTTTCCAGACCGACATCCACAGTCGGCAGCGGAGTTACCTTTGCACTGGCTGCCAATGAATCCCGCCCTGAATTTTTTTCTCCCTTTGCGGCAGGATTACTGTCCGGAATTTCTTTTTCAATTTCTGCTAAAAGCTGCCCGGAATTTTTCATTTTGGCATTTCTAAAAACCACTGCCCCCACTGCCATTACTCCAATGAGCATGACACAGGCACAGGTATAAAATCCTTTCTTTTTCCACCATGACTTTTCTTCTTCCAACATAACATTTGCCCTCCTGTAACCATTTTTTAATGCCGTACAAAAGATTTTGTTACTGTTCACAGCTCACTTTTCCGGTATCAAATGCGCCTATCAGCATCGGATGCACACAGGAACACAAGGCCGCCAACGCAGCCTTTGTATCTTTGTCTGTGAACAATAACAAAGTTTTACTAAATTGCAAAATCTGAGCCTGTACAGCATTTTTGTCTCACATACAAGTGTTGACAGAAGAAAAGCTTTTATTCATTTTTTCAAAAAGTTCTTAAAATACTTCAACGAATCTGCAATGCACTTCAAAACATACATTACCTGTCAAAGCATGCATTGCCTGTCAAAACATGCATTGCACGCTTTGGCGGCGAAACAGTAAATCCGCTTTCATTCATAGTAATGTTTCGTAAAAAGCACAAGAATTTACTGTGAAATTTGATACCCGTCCTTTTCATTCCCTTTTAAAAGAAAACCATACGTATCTCCAAATTCTGGAAAAATCTCCACATATTTTTCCTGACCTGCATCAGAATCGATTCCCTGTCTGATATTTCTGCGAAATTCATTCTTTTTATTATCCTGGAACGAAAAGACCATGCGGACCGGTTCACTAAAATCCATCTCTTTGAAATCTTCTTTACGGATTTCAAACTCAAAAAATCCTGAAGAAAAATCGGTACCGTCTGAGTTTGTTTCTTCTGCAGTAAAAACCTGCTGCCCCCCTGACTTGTTTCCCTCAATTTTCAACTCTGCCTTCACTGCCCTTAAATCCTCCATGAAATCATACAGACGGATCCGGATGGAATCCCCCACACCATGACTTCTGTTCGGATAGGCAATATCCAGGATGTGTGTTTTTTTCAAAAGCTCCTGCAGCATTTTTGCATCCTTTCCTATCTCATGGATATCCTTTATTTTTTCCTCCATATTTTCCGCCGCAAATTTTTCCGCATCCTCCTTCGTCACACGAACCGTATTCTTTGGCTCATCCGTTTCCGAAACCGGCAGTACATCATAAAATTCAAAATTCATTTCTGACAGATTTCCGATGGATGCCAAAAGGACATATCCATAATTTTTCAGCTGATTTATATCCTCCTTACTGACCTCATTTTCCCCCTGCTTAATCCGTATCGAAAAGCCGTAAGGCTCCTTTTTCGTCTGCAATGCCGTATTCCATTCCTCATACCGTTTTGATAAAAACGTACTCAGTCCAAGCACCTTTGTAAGCCGGCCGTTTGCCACATGGTCGCCCACATAATCATGGGCTTCCCTGTAAACTGCCGCCGTTCGTGGCAAAATTTCTTCTCCGTTTTTCCAGACGATTTTATTTCTTGCCCAGATTTCACCAATCCCCCCCTGCACATCACAACTGTACGAAAATCTCGGAATCAGAGGCTCTCCGCCAAGCCGCTTATGCGTGGCGATAGGTGCCCTTACATGCATGACATCGCCATCCTGATATGTCAGGCCGCGAAATTCTCCATCCACCACTTCCATTCCCGGCATCCCTTCGTCACCGCCTCCGGCTCCGCCGAAATTTTCATCTAAAACACAGCCCTTCACCGTAACTTTCTTCCCCTGAATATCGACGTCATATAAAATCATGTCATCCTCCAGATCGTCCGTAACGACATTTCCATACAGCCTGTTCCTAATCAATAATCCCACCACCACGAAGAACAGTATACAGATACTTCCTATCACGACCATCCGGAGCCGCCTTTTCACCTTTTTCAAAAATTCAATTTCTTTTAAATCGTCCGAATTTTCAATCCGGTTCAACATATTTTTTGGCTCTTTCATTCTCTCTAAGACCGCTTTGCAATCCTCACATTCCTCCAGATGCCCGTCCACCTCTTTGTTCGTCGTCTCACTCGTCAGCCCGTCCAAATAAGATGGAAAAAGATCCCTGATTATATCACATGGAATTTTACTCTTCATTTTTCCTCATTCCTTTCTATTATATTATAATGTATAATATCCAAATATTTTCTGCCGGTATTTTTCCTGCCAATTTTTTATAAAAAAACGAATCAGCGTCCATTATCAGCCCCCTCTGCGATTTCCTATAATTTCTCCCTCAATTTTTCCCTGCCTCTGTAATATGTTACCCGCGCCCAGTTTTCCGTCTTTTCCATAATTTCACCAATCTCCCGGAACGATAAATTTCCAAAAATCCTTAAATATAAGACCTCCCGGTATGGTTCCTGGCACAAATGCAGCGCGCGCATAATCTCTACCCGGTTCTCGGACTGCAGCGCCTGTCTCTCTGCCGAATCTGCAGTCATATCCGGCTCACCGGCCAAAACCGATTCATCAAACTCCAATGCTTCCGGATGTTTTCTTTGATATGCTATCATTTGGTTCTTCGCAATCGCACACAGCCACGTGGATATTTTACAGGAGCCATCGAATTTATGAATTCTGCGTACTGCCTGATAAAACGTTTCCTGTGTCAGCTCTTCTGCCAGAGCAGGATTCCTCGTTTTCGACAACAGATAACGATACACCAGCTTTGCATATTTCTGGTAGATTTCATCCATTGACTTCACATTCCTGCACCTCCTTTCCACTGTAATACTTTCTATTTCATTTATGTCAAAAAATCATGATTCGTTACAAAAAAAATAAAAATTTTTTCTGTATTCAGGCAACCGTTCAGATTCCAAAACATACCCTATCTTTTTAAGCAGCAATTTGCTAAAATAAAGTAAATATTTGGAACGATAACAGGCACATTGCTTAACAGCACTCACCCCTGCACATATTCCCCGCCATGAAAAGGAGGCTCTGCCATGCACCCGATGCTCATCCCTAAAATAATTTCCCAAAACATAAAAAATAAATTTTCCCAAATAAATTTATACCAGAAAAATTTATCCCTGTTCCAGACAGCAGGCACGTTCCCCCTGCCGGATTTTTCGGATGTAAAATTGCCGGATGGAACGTGCAGCTGCATGACGCCACAGGGAATCTGCACCACAGAAAAATACATCATCATCACTGCCTACTGCAACATCAAACGCTTTCAAAAAGAGCTTGCCAAATCCCAAAATGCTGACCTGTCAAAAACAATAAAAC
>CADBMP010000431.1 GCA_902795775.1 uncultured Lachnospiraceae bacterium
AAGGAAAGAGAAAAAGGAAAATTCCGGAAGCTCTCCAAGAAAGGACAATATGGAAAAGGGAGAAAAAACAAGAAGGAATGAGTCCCGCGGCGGGCGTGATGCGAACCGGGAGGGTAACAGGGAAAAACGTCAGAACGGTTTTTCTAAGAATTTTGGTGGACGTGATAACAGAGAGAACAGGGAACGCGATAATAAAGATGGCAGAAATGGAAATAATTATGGAGGAGGAAAACGTGACGGAAAAAGAAGCTCCTCTGCATCATCCATGGACAGCATGAAATCCGAGGTGAAACAGTCCCGCCAGCAGCGTGCGAATAAGGATTCCAGAAGCGCAAAACAGCGTTATGGGAAAGAGAGGAATCGTGATGATTATGAAGATGATTTCTTTGGTACGCAGGGCAGCAGTAAAAAGAAGAAAAAGGATCCAAATAGAAAGGGAGCTTTTATTAAGCCGGAACCGGTGAAGAAAAAAGAGGAAGCAGATGATGGAATCCGTACCATTACGCTTCCGGAAAAAGTGACGGTCAAGGAGCTTGCAGATGCCATAAAGGTACAGCCTTCTGTATTGATTAAAAATCAGTTTATGAAGGGAAATGTGGTAACGATCAACCATGAGCTGACGTTTGAAGAAGCAGAGGAAATCGCATTAGAATACAACTGTATTGCAGAGATGGAAGAAAAAGTGGATTTGATTGAGGAACTCCTTAAGGAAGATGAGGAAGATGAGGCACTGATGAAAAAACGTCCGCCTGTCGTTTGTGTCATGGGACATGTAGATCATGGAAAAACCTCCCTTTTGGATGCCATTCGTGAAGCACATGTAACAGATAAGGAAGCGGGTGGAATTACACAGCATATTGGTGCTTACATGACAGAAATCAACGGGGAAAAGATAACCTTTTTGGATACTCCGGGTCATGAGGCGTTTACCTCCATGCGTATGCGTGGTGCACAGTCTACGGATATTGCTGTTCTGGTGGTTGCTGCAGATGATGGCGTGATGCCTCAGACTGTGGAGGCTATCAACCATGCAAAAGCAGCAGGCGTGGAAATCATTGTGGCAGTCAATAAGATTGATAAGCCAAGTGCCAATGTGGAGCGTGTGAAACAGGAGCTCATGGAGTATGAACTGATTGCCGAAGACTGGGGCGGAAGTACCGTATTTGTGCCGGTTTCTGCACATACGAAAGAGGGAATCGACCAGCTTCTGGAGATGATTATTTTAACAGCAGAGGTCATGGAATTAAAAGCAAATCCGAACCGGAAGGCAAGAGGTGTTGTTGTGGAGGCACAGCTTGACAAGGGACGCGGACCGGTCGCAACAGTGCTTGTCCAGAAAGGAACGCTGCGCGTGGGCGACCACATTGCAGTGGGCGCGGCTTATGGTAAGATTCGTGCCATGATGAACGAAAAAGGACAAAGGCTTACAAAGGCAACGCCGTCCACTCCTGTGGAAATTCTGGGTCTTCATGCTGTACCGGATGCCGGTGAAATCTTCATGGCAACGGAAAGTGACAAGGAAGCCAGGAGCATTGCGGATATTTATATCAATCAGGGCAAGGAAAAACTCCTGGATGAAACCAAGTCCAAGCTGACGTTAGATGGTCTGTTCTCACAGATTCAGGCAGGTAATATTAAAGAGCTGAACCTGATCGTAAAAGCAGATGTGCAGGGTTCTGTGGAGGCAATCAAGCAGAGTCTTTTGAAGCTGAGCAATGAAGAAGTGGCGGTACGTATTATCCATGGTGGTGTGGGAGCCATCAACGAGTCAGACGTTTCCCTTGCCAGTGCGTCAAATGCCATTATTATTGGGTTTAATGTGCGTCCGGACAATACTGCAAAGGAAATTGCGGAGCGTGAGAAGGTGGATGTCCGTCTGTATCGTGTTATCTATAATGCCATTGAGGATATTGAGGCAGCCATGAAGGGAATGCTTGATCCGGAATATGAGGAAAAGGTAATTGGTCATGTGGAGATACGCCAGCTCTTTAAAGCTTCCGGCGTGGGAACGATTGCCGGTTCTTACGTACTGGATGGTAAAGTGGTAAGAGGCTCCAAGGTTCGTATCAGCAGGGCAGGAGAGCAGATTTTTGAAGGTGAGCTTGCTTCCTTGAAGAGATTCCAGGATGATGTGAAGGAAGTGGCAGCAGGATATGAGTGTGGTCTTGTGTTTGAAGGCTTTAATGATATTATGGAGGAAGACCAGGTAGAGGTTTACATTATGGTCGAGGTGCCAAGATAATTTCTGCACAGTTTCGGGTGGAACCTGAAATTTGGTTCCTGGTATAAGAAATTTCGCAGATGGTAATTTTGACAAAAATAAATACTGGTTGTTTAAAATTCTTATACCAGCGTCTGTCAGAGAGGGGAGTATATAGTTATGAAAAAAAACAGTATTAAATATTCCAGGATGAATGGTGAGGTCATGCGGGAAATCAGCAGGATCATTGCTTACGATATCAAAGACCCGAGGATTCCGCCAATGACCTCGGTAGTTTCGGTGGATGTGACAGCAGATTTAAAATATGCAAAGGTTTATGTCAGTGTGTTGGGCGGGGAGGAAGAAAGAAAAAGAACGGCAGAGGGACTTCGCAGTGCATCTTCCCATATCCGCTCCTGTCTGGCAAAAAACCTGAATATGAGAAATACGCCGGAACTTACATTTGTCATGGATGATTCCATTGAATATGGTGTGTCCATGTCAAGAAAGATTGCGCAGATCAATCATACAGAAATGGAAGATGCGGATGCAGGGGAAGCAGCTCCGGAAGATGAAGAATAAACGTTCATAAGGCTCATGATTTTGGATTTTATAAATATCAGGGGCTGCTTTGAAAAGTTATGCAGACAGGCACAAGCAGGTGCCGTTCGTTGGTATTAAGCAAGACAGATTTGAATGGAGTAGAAATATATGAGTGATTTAAAGGAAATTGCAAAAAATGCAGAAAGCATACTGATTGCCGGCCATGTAAGGCCGGATGGGGATTGTGTCGGTTCCTGCCTTTCCGCATATTTATATCTGAAAAAGGTTTTTCCTGAAAAGCAGATTGAGGTGTATATGGAGCATCTGCCGGAAGTGTTCCGGTTTCTGGATGAACAGCATCAGTTTGTTTCAGAAAAGATTGAAGACAAGGTGGTGGATTTGTTCATTGCACTGGATTCCAGTACAACAGACCGTTTAGGTGATGTGGAGCCGTTATTTTATCGTGCAAAGAGTACGGTCTGCATTGATCATCATATCAGTAACAGGGCTTATGCCGGTGAAAATTACATTGAGCCGGAGGCAAGCTCCACCTGTGAGGTGTTGTTCGGGCTGATGGATGAAACGCTCATTGATAAGACGATTGCAGTACCGCTTTACATAGGGATTATTTTCGACTCCGGTGTTTTCCGGTATTCAAACACATCCAGAAAGACGCTGGAAATTGCGGGAAAGCTGATTGATACGGGAATTCCGTTCTGGGAGTACATCGACAAATGCTTTTACGAAAGAAGCTATACGCAGACGCAGCTTTTAGGCCGTACCCTTCTTGGGAGCATGCGTGTGCTGGATGGAAAGATTATTGTGGCTTCCATTACGAGAAGGATGTTAGAGTTTTATGAAGCCAAAACAGAGGATATCGATGGAATTGTGGAGCAGATGAGGGTGACAAGGGGAGTCGAAGTGGCAATTCTTTTGCATGAAATTGATGACCAGCGGTATAAGGTCAGTATGCGTTCCAATGATTATGTGGATGTCAGCAGGGTGGCATCTTTCTTTGGCGGCGGCGGTCATAAAAAGGCAGCAGGATGTACCATGCAGGGCTCTGTTCATGATGTCATTAACAATCTGACAGAGCACATAGAATTACAGATACGTTCGTAATGAACGGGACAATGCAGACGGGAGGCGGGCAATGGATGGAATTTTAAATATTTATAAAGAAGCGGGATATACCTCACATGATGTGGTGGCAAAGCTTCGGGGAATTTTAAAGCAAAAGAAAATTGGCCATACAGGAACGCTTGATCCGGAGGCGACAGGGGTGCTTCCTGTATGCATTGGAAAGGCAACAAAGGTTTGTGAGCTTTTGAGTGACAGAGATAAAACGTATCAGGCGGTCTGCAGGCTTGGCGTGGTAACGGATACACAGGACATGACCGGAAATATACTGGAGGAAAGCTCCTTTGGAGAGATTACGGAGGAGCAGATAAGGGAGACGGCAGCTTCGTTCCTGGGGGAGAGTCTTCAGATTCCTCCCATGTATTCCGCGCTGAAGGTGGACGGTAGAAAGCTGTACGAATTAGCGAGGGAGGGAAAGACCATCAAAAGGAATCCAAGAAAAATCTTTATTTCTTCCCTGGAGGTTCTGCAGGTGGATTTGGAGGATGGAACCTTTATGATGGAAGTCACCTGTTCAAAGGGCACCTATATCCGCACGCTCTGTCATGATATTGGACAAAAATTAGGGACAGGTGCCGCCATGGAAAGTCTGGTCCGAATCCGCGTGGGAGAATTTTTTGTGGAAAATGCCTGTACGTTAGCAAAAATTGAGCAGATTGCAGCAGAAAAACCGGAAACGCTGCAAAAGATGATCTGTCCGGTGGATGCTCTTTTTGCAGGGTTTCCAAAATACCAGATTTTGCCGGAATTCCAGACAAAACTTTATAATGGAAATATTTTGGAAGAAAAAGAGCTTATGCCGTTTCAGACAGAAGAAAGCAGCGTTCTTAGGAGTTTTCGGGAAAAGAACAAGGAGGATTTCCGGATCCTGATTTATGATACAGATGGAAGCTTTAAAGCCATTTATGAAAAAAAATCAGAAATATATACGGTGGTAAAAATGTTTTAGTTTTGAAATTTTTATTTGACCGGGGAATGTCGTCCGGTTCCGGTTAAAAACGATATATCAGGAGAAAGAACAAAAGAAAGGCGGAGGAATGCCGACATGGAAATCGTAACAGGTCTGGATTTTCATTTAAAAAACAGCAGTGTTTCTCTTGGAAAATTTGACGGGATTCACAGGGGACACCGTTATCTGTTGTCCCGGATTCAGGAGAAAAAAGAGCTTGTTTCGACTGCATTTACATTTGAAATGGGAAATACACCGAAGCTGTACACACAGAAAGAAAAGAATCGTATCTTAGAGACATTGGGCATTGAGAGGGAAATCATTTTTCCGTTCCGGGAAGAAACAAAGCGGATGTCCGCAGGGGAATTTATTGAAAAAATTCTGGTGGAACGTTTAGATGCAAAATTTATCTGTGTGGGACAGGATTTTCGCTTTGGAAAAGACAGGAGCGGGGATATCCATACGTTGAAAAAATATCAGGAAAAGTATGGATATCAGGTGGAAGCGGTAAAAAAACTGACTTGTCAGGAGGAAATCATCAGCAGTACAAAAATTCGTGAATTTTTGCAGGCTGGAGAGTTAGAAATGGTCAATCTTTTTTTGGGGCAGGAATTTTTTGTCAGCGGGAAGGTCTGTGAAGGAGAGGAGCTTGGCAGAAATTTAAAATCCCCTACGGCAAATCTTTTGACGGAGAAGGACAAGCTTCTGCCAAGATTTGGTGTTTATGCCACGCTTTCTGAAGTGGATGGTGAAACATATCCCGGTGTGACAAATGTTGGTGTAAAACCCACAGTCGGTGATTTTCCGGCAGGAATTGAAACGCATTTATTTCATTTTCAAAGGGATATTTATGGAAAAGACATCTGTGTTAAATTTTGTAAATTTTTAAGGGAGGAGCGGAAGTTTTCTTCCCTGGAGGCTCTAAAAAAGCAGATTGAAACAGATAAGGCACAGGCATCTTTGGAGTTGAAAAAAATGTATCCAGAGTATAAAATAGAGAGATAAAAATACTGTTTTTGATGGTTAGAATGGATTTTGTATTTTAAGGCAATAAAATGCATAGCCAGAAAGACAGTATCAGGATAAAGGGGGATAATTTATGAAAAAATGGAATTATATGTATGCAGGAGCGTACAGTACGGTAAAAAAAGTTAAGGTGAAAAAATAAAAAACGGTTGTGCTTGTTGAGAGGATAACGGTTTTGTATAAGGACTGCCGGCGGGCAGGGAAGCCTGCCTTCCGGTGGCGGAGGATAACAAGAGAATAGCGTGGAGGTTTTTTGATTATGAAAAAGTATGGTGTAAATGAACTTCGTAAAATGTATTTGGAATTTTTTGAGGGAAAGGATCATCTGGCGATGAACAGCTTTTCGCTGGTGCCGCATAATGATAACAGCCTTCTTCTTATCAATGCAGGCATGGCACCGTTAAAGCCATATTTTACCGGACAGGAAATTCCGCCAAGACGCAGGGTGACGACCTGCCAGAAATGCGTAAGGACTGGTGATATTGAGAATGTCGGAAAGACTGCGCGTCATCTGACTTTCTTTGAAATGCTCGGTAATTTTTCCTTTGGGGATTACTTTAAGCATGAGGCATTGAAATGGTCCTGGGAATTTTTAACGGAGACGTTAGGCATGGATCCGGAAAGGCTTTATCCTTCCATTTATGGGGAAGATGATGAGGCGTTTGACATCTGGACAAAAGAGATTGGCGTGCCTGCAGAAAAAATTACCAGATTTTACAGAGATGAAAATGGAGAATGTGATAATTTCTGGGAGCATGGTGCAGGTCCCTGCGGTCCATGTTCGGAGATTTATTATGACAGGGGAGAAAAATATGGCTGTGGAAAGCCGGACTGCAAGGTGGGCTGTGATTGTGACCGTTACATGGAAATCTGGAATAATGTGTTCACACAGTTCAATGGAGATGGAAAAGGCGGTTATGAGGAATTAGAAAATAAAAATATTGATACCGGAATGGGACTGGAACGCCTGGCAGTCGTTGTGCAGGATGTGGACTCTGTCTATGACATTGACACCATGAAAGTCATCCGCGATAAAATCTGTGAAATGTGTGGAACCGCTTATCAGACGGACGATGAGAAGGATATTTCCATTCGTCTGATTACGGACCATATCCGTTCCTCCACGTTCATGATTTCAGACGGAATCCAGCCGTCGAACGAAGGACGCGGTTATGTGTTAAGGCGTCTGATCCGCCGTGCGGTCCGTCATGGAAGGAAGCTCGGCATTGAAAAAAGCTTTATGGCAGAGCTTGCCCAGACAGTCATTTCAGAATCAAAGGACGGGTATCCGGAGCTTGCGGAAAGAGAAGAATTTATCGTAAAGGTTTTGACGGAGGAAGAGCATAAATTTGACCAGACCATCGACCAGGGGCTTTCAATTTTAGGGCAGATGATAAAGGAGCTTGATGGTGCCGGGAAAAAAGAGCTTGCCGGGGCAGATGCTTTTAAACTGTATGATACTTACGGATTCCCGCTTGACCTTACCATTGAGATATTGGGAGAAAAAGGGTATTCGGTGGATGAAGCCGGTTTTAAAAAGTGCATGGAGGAGCAGAAAGAGAAAGCCAGAAAAGCAAGGAAGACCACAAATTACATGGGTGCAGATGAAACGGTCTATCAGCAGATTGATCCGGAAATTACAAGTACCTTTGTGGGATATGACCATTTAACGCATAATTCTGAAATTCTTGTGATGACGACAGAGGAAGAAGTGGTCAGTGCGCTTACGGATGGGCAGAGAGGTACCATTATTGTGAGCGAAACACCGTTCTATGGAACCATGGGCGGCCAGCAGGGAGATGTTGGAACCATTGTTTCTGGTGAAAATGAGTTTGAAGTGATGGATACGATTCACTTACAGGGCGGCAGGATTGGTCATGTGGGCATCATGAAAAAGGGAATGATGAAGGTCGGGGATACCGTTTCGTTACAGGTCTGCGAAAAGAACCGTCTTTCTACCGGGAAGAACCACAGTGCGACCCATCTGGTGCAGAAAGCACTCCGCATGGTCTTAGGAACACATGTGGAGCAGGCTGGTTCTTATGTAGATGGGGACAGGCTGCGTTTTGACTTTTCCCACTTTTCTGCGATGACACCGGAGGAGATTACAAAGGTGGAGCAAATTGTAAATGAGCAGATTGCAGAAAATCTTCCAGTAGTCACAGAAGTCATGAGCTTTGAGGATGCGAAAAAGACCGGGGCAATGGCACTTTTTGGTGAAAAGTACGGAGATGAAGTCCGCGTGGTAAAGATGGGCGATTTCAGTGTGGAGCTTTGCGGTGGTACACATGTTCCAAATACCGGTATCATCTCAAGCTTTAAGATTATTTCCGAGAGCGGTGTGGCTGCCGGTGTGCGCCGTATTGAGGCACTGACAGGAAGTGGCCTGATGAAGTATTATGAAGAATTAGAAAAGAAATTTAAGGCTGCAGCAAAGGCGGCAAAGGCAGAACCTGCAAATCTGGTGAAAAAGATTCAGTCCATGACAGAGGAGTTGAAAGCACTGCAGGCAGAAAATGAAAAGTTAAAAGCTAAGCTTGCGAATGATGCTGCCGGAGATGTAGACAGTCAGATTATAGAAATTAAGGGCATGAAATTCCTTGCCCTGAATGTACCGGATGTGGATATGAACGGGCTTAGAAATTTAGGCGACCAGATGAAGGAAAAGCTTGGCGAGGGCGTGGTTGTCTTAGCTTCTGCAAATGGTGGAAAGGTCACGCTGCTGGCGATGGCTACGGATGCTGCCATGAAACAGGGAGCGCACGCCGGAAACCTGATTAAGGAGATTGCATCCCTTGTGGGCGGCGGCGGTGGCGGCAGACCGAACATGGCACAGGCAGGAGGTAAGAATCCGGCTGGAATTGAGGCGGCACTGGCAAAAGCAAAGGAAGTCGCAGAAGGGCAGTTAAGTTAAACTATGACGTAATATGCAATTATACACAGAAGGTGCAGAGAAAAAGAAAGAATATGTTTTCATTTATGGAAATTTATGGAGATTTATGGAAAAGGAAGGAAAGAGTAATGGAACAGTTTAAACAATTTATACGGAGAGATTTGATTTTTGGGGCTTTACTGGCACTTGTGCTGATATCCTGCATTTGTTTTTCGGGGACAAAAAAAGCGTCTGCTGCTTATGTTTCATCCATAAAACAGACGGCGGCGGGAAAAGATTCTGTAACAGTGACCTGGGATGCTTATGCAGGTGCAGCATCATATAGATACCAGTTAGAAGGGGGAAGTGCTCCTCTTAGTGGTGATGTTTATGAAAATGTGGCAACAGTGGCAGGGCTTCAGGCTGGAAGCCTGTATACAATTCAGATTTCTGCATGTTCTGCAGCCGGAGAGGAGATTGCACAGTCGTTGAAGATTGAGGTAAAAACGCTTCCGGGCAAGGTGGAAAAAAAGAATTTTGGAGTGTCATCTGCTTATACAAACATTAACGTATATTATTTTCTGGTGAACGTAAATACCACGCAGAGTGGTTATGAATGGCAGTTTGCAAATACGGCAGGAAAGGTGAAGAAGACACAGACGACTTCCGGGTTCAGCAGCCTTCATCTTCAGAATTTTATCAACGGAACGTTTTACAAGTACCGGGTCCGTCCTTATATGACATTTGATGGAAAGAATACTTATGCCGCATGGTCTGCATGGAAATATATTGGTGTGGTGAAGAAGGGAAATTATAAGGCTACGAAATCCTCCATCCAGATTACATGGGATAAGCTGAAGGGAGCAAAAAAATATATTGTATATGCTTCCAAAAAGGAAAGCTCCGGTTATCAAAAAATAAAGACGGTCAGTGCTTCCAAACGAAAGGCCACGCTGAAAAAGCTGAAAGGAAAAGCATTGAAAAAGGGTACAAAATATTATTTTAAAATTATACCTGTGGCAAAGATTGGAAAGAAGTTCGTGAAGGCAGATTCTTATATAGTGTATAATGCATATACCAGAAGCTTTTAGGGGATTAGTACAGCGGATACGATATAATTGATAGTTTGACGGTGTACTGGTACGTGATGGTTTCGGCTGTGGTATTGTATATATGATTCAACAGATGCAGGAGTGAGAGAAGATACTTTTGGCTTCAAAGAAAAAAGCATTCTGGTAATATGTCAAGTACTTTTTGAAAAAGATTTTGATATATTTTTCAGAAAAAAGGGTAACTTTAATAGACCTTCGACATTAGTTTTTTAAAAATCGAAAGTCAGTTCGATTCGCTATTAAGTTCGGCGTCCAACTTTTCGCCGGTGTACAGTTGGTTTTTGACCAGCAATCCAAAAACGAGTCGTACAAATTTACGAGATGTAAGCGCGAGTGCTCTCTTGTGCTGATGTTTGGATACTTCAGCATATTTTCTGGCATAAAAATCAGCATATTCAGGAATGTGTTTCCTTACGCTGTTAGCCGCTTCGCCCAAGTAATAGCGAAGATAGGGGTTTCCGGCTTTCGACATTTTATTATCCTCAGAGGTGAAATCGCCGGAGTCTCCCTTAGGCCAGTACAGGCCGGCATATTTGGCAAGAGCATCAGAAGAGTGAAATGCCGCAGCATCGCCTATTTCAGATATAATACCTGAAGCCCATACGGGACCAATGCCGGGTATGGATTGAAGTATAATCAGGGCATTGGGATTCATCCCATTAATACATTTTTCAATTG
>CADBMP010000432.1 GCA_902795775.1 uncultured Lachnospiraceae bacterium
ACACCCTTGCCATCGGCTGTGAGTTTCCCACTATCAGGGCACTCTACGGACTTTCACCGATTAGATTACGCCCATGCTGGGCGAACTGGAAAAAGGCACCGAAAATACCTCTTTCCGGTGCCTCACATCTCTTGATATGAATATCTATTCCTCCTTTTTATTCCTGGATAGATCAAAATAAATGCCTGCTTTTGTAATCTCTGCCCAGCTGTACTGTTCCATATATTCGCCACGAAAAGCATTGACCGCCGTCATATCCCCCTCTAACATGCGGTAATAATCGCAGTCGATCCGTTCTGGACGGATAGCAAGAGTGCTGCCCTTCCGGATCAGGATATCGTCCAGTCCAATCCCATATAGTGTACTCTTTAAGTCATTTACCAGATTACGCAGCCTCTGCTTCTGGACTTTCATCTCCTCCTCTCTCGTATCCTCATACAGGACGGCGATGACCTCCTCTGCCGCGCAGGAAGTCCCTCTGCGGTCGATCAGCCAGGCAAACAGTTCCTTCGTCTTTCGGCGTGAAAACAAAAGAGGCTCTCCCTGCCAGAATATTTCAAAACCGCCGAAGCAGCGCACGACAAGTTTCCCTGTCTCATCCGGCATATAAGCCCGGACATTGAAAAGTTCCTCCCTGACACGCTCCGCATCCACGGGTTTCATCACGTACCCGTTTACATGCAGGCGGTAGGCATCCACAGCGTATTCATCGTATCCCGTGACAAATATGATCCTCACATCAGGCACGAGTCTTTTTAATTCCACTGCAAGTGCAAGACCATCCGGTTTCGGCATCTGTATATCTGTAAAGATCACCGAGGGATGGAGCTTCTTCCTCTGAATGTCGGCAAGTGCAATGGATCCCAGGGGAAAATCCATGATCTGTGCCTCGGGTGCCGCCTCCTCAATCGCCTTATGCAGGAGACGGAGCATCTTCGGCTCATCATCAATCGCAAGAATTAGCATGGCACCACCCCCCGCCTGATTTCGTAATATTCACCTTACTCTTTTCCATCATATTCAACACCATCCCTTTTCTTCGGCAATATAATGGCTGCCGTAGTGCCATACCCAATGGCTGATTCTATTTTAAGCATTCCTCCACACACCTGACTCAAACGTTCCCGTACATTTTGCAGACCGACATGGGGATATCCGTCTTTCGGAACCGCCTTCGGATCAAAGCCCGGACCATCATCTACGACGGAAACCTCTATATAGTCAGGAAATTCCCTTGTAGAGATTGTGACAGTTCCTCTTCCATCCTCATTCCCCCTGACACCATGCCGCACCGCATTTTCCACCAGAGGTTCCAGTGTGAGCGTCGGTATCGTAAAGTCTGTGCAGGAAATATCATATGCCACCTGCAGGGCATCCTCAAAGCGGATCTGCTCCAGTTCCAGATAAAACCTCGTATGAGAAAGCTCCTTTTCAAAGGGAATGGCATCCGATGCCCCGATAGAAGTCATATTTCCCCGCAGATATCGGGAGAATGTGACGGTCGCAGCCTTTGCCATCTGCGGATCGCTTTCGCAAAGCTCCTCTATCGCTCCCAGCGAATTATAAAGAAAGTGCGGCCTGATCTGACTTAACATGATCTGCACCCGCTGCCCGTCCCTCAGCTCTTTCTCATGCTTCCGCACAAACTGCAGATGCAGCCAGATGTAGTAGAAAAGACTGTCACTTATGATGGCACCTGTCAAAAATGTCACAATCTGCTCATTAAACCCTACCGAGCTATCCATGAGAACAGCGGCAATGATGAGGAACGCATTGAATACTGGTATAAGCAATTCCCGTTTTCTTACATGGGCATAATTCCGAATCGTCAGATACAGCAAGTACACAAGCAGAATCACGCTGACATACAGGCAGAAAGCACGAAGCGGTCCTTCCCGGTAATGATAATTTTCATCGAACCAGAAAGAAATATGACAAAAGAGGGCACTCAAGTAGACTGCGGCATTGATGCCGGCCAGAATCCATGCAGCCATATGGTTCCGTTCCGGACTCACGATATACAAAAACAGTACAAGAATTACCGGACGGACACTGTAACCCCAGATGGAAGCCAGTATCCTTGGAAGCTTCATCGCACTTTCTGCCGCAAAGATACGTTCCGAATCATTCTGCACAATCAGGCTGAGTGCCAGAAATGCAATCGCAAACATGACTCTTTTATGTTTTTTACTGATGTAGGAATCCACCATGACAGCAAACACCAGTCCTCCTAACTGCAGTAACAGGGGAAGGAGCATTGTCAGATGGTCCATTGTTTCCTGACTCATATTACTGTTGAATACGTCTAACACCATGCCTGCGTTCCCTCCTCCGTATATAATTTTCTCACAGATCATGCTCCTTTATCTTTTCCATAAGCATTATACAAAGAAAACTCCTGCATCACAAGAGTTTTTTACTAAGAATAAATCCTGTTGACGAATACAGTTTTTCTATTTATACTGATAACACATTTTTATGAAAGACTTGACAAATACAGAAATCAGATTATATGAAGAATTTTTCATCAAACAGATTGAAGTATCGGAGGATAGAACATGCCAAGACAATTCAAGAACGCCAGACTGATGAACCACATGAAATACACAGATGCGATGGAAGCCCTGGACATCTCCCAGCCGACCCTCAGTGCATGGGAAAGCGGACGGAAATCGCCCTCCATCGAAAAGCTGGAGCACATGGCCGATGTGTACGGGAGTATCTAAGGAACGCAGTTCCTAAAGAACTGCGTTCCTATGGATTTTCTTTTGGGAAGATTGGAAAATTTTGGAAATCCCATGTCAGACTCCGACGATGGAAAAAGACCGGTCCCAAAAGAGAACCTCCGCATCCTGCATGGCAGGCCGGTCTGGTGCAGGGAATATGGGTGGATG
>CADBMP010000433.1 GCA_902795775.1 uncultured Lachnospiraceae bacterium
GGGGCAGGACCTATGAGGCATTCTTCCCGCTGATCGCAGTCGCAGTGATCTACTTTATCCTTGGGGGACTCCTGACCTTTCTCGCAGGCAGGATCGAAGTCAGGATCAATCCAAAACGGCGGAAAAGAGAAGACATCTTAAAGGGGGTGCGTACCGGTGATTGAGATCAGGAATCTGAAAAAGGAATTTGGAACGGTAATGCCGTTAAAGGATGTGTCTTTTACGATTCATGACGGTGATGTGATTTCCGTGATCGGACCTTCGGGAACGGGAAAATCCACGCTGATCCGCTGTCTGAATTTACTGGAAAAGCCGACGGCAGGGCAGATCATCTTTGGTGGAGAGGATATCACGGCAAAGGAATATGATATCAGAAAAGCAAGGCAGAAGATGGGGATGGTGTTCCAGTCCTTTAACCTGTTCGGACATCTGACTGTGATAGAAAACCTGATGCTTGCACCGATGGATCTTTTGAAAAAGAGTAAGCAGGAGGCTTATAACACAGGAATGGAGCTTTTGCGGCGGGTAGGTCTGGCAGACAAGGCACTTTCCTATCCGGATGAGCTGTCCGGCGGGCAGAAGCAGCGTGTGGCGATTGCAAGAACCCTGTGCATGGATCCGGAGGTCATTCTTTTAGATGAGCCGACCAGTGCATTAGATCCCACGATGGTTTCCGAGGTGCAGGCAGTGATAAAAGACCTGTCAAAATGCGGAAAGACGATGGTGATCGTCACACATGAGATGAATTTTGCAAGAGCCATATCAAACAGAGTAGTTTATATGGATGAGGGCGGCATCTATGAAGAGGGGACGCCGGAGGAGATTTTTGACCATCCGAAAAAAGAGCTTACCCGCAGATTTATAAAGAGGTTAAAGGTATTTGAGGAGGTCATCGAAAGCAGGTCTTATGATTTTATAGGCTTTGGTGCGGAGCTTGACCGGTATTTTTTACAGAACGATGTCGCACCTGCGGAAAAATACCGAATCCGTCTTGCCATAGAGGAACTGGTGCAGCAGATCCTTCTTCCGGAGCTTGAGGAGCCGTTCATCCGGGTAAAGGTGGAGTATTCCCAGCAGGGAGGCGGCTGCAGTATTTTTGTGACCTACCGGGGGAGAGCCTTTGATATCAGGGATACGGACAATACGCTTTCCCTGGCGATGTTGGAGAATACGGCAGAGGAGATCACATACCGTTATCAGGAAGGAGGGGAAGAAACGAATACTGTGAAGATACGGATAAAAAATTTGGCAGTATGTGTATAAGCAGCTTTAGATTTTGCAGTAATGGAAAATGGCAGACAATTTCCTAAGAAAGAGAAGGGTATGAATATGAGAAGAAAAATTTTATCAGCAGCAGTAATGTGTTCCATGGTAATTTCCATGGTATCCGGCATCCGGACACAGGCAGCCGGTAAAACAGTGCCGTCTTTAAGCGTAAGCAGCAAAAAACTGAAAGTGAAGCAGTCGTTCACTTTGAAGGTAAAACAGGATCAGGCAAAAAAGATTGTTAAGACTGCCTGGACGGTATTCGGAAAGAAGGTCACTCTGAGCAAAAAGAAAAAGATGAGTGTCCTGGTGACAGGGAAAACAGCCGGAACAGCCAAAATCACGGCAACGGTTACTTATCAAAACGGTGACAGTCAGAAACAGAAAAAACTGACCTGTACAGTGATGGTGAAAAAGGAGGCAGAAACACCGGCTGCTGCACCGGAACAGACCTCGCAAGTGACAAAAGCGGGACAGGAACTTACGACAACCGGAATCAAAAACGCAAGGGAACTCGGCGGCTATCAGACGACAGACGGATGGACGATCAAACGCGGTCTGCTTCTCAGGACAGGTTCGCTTGCTGGTGTATCTGAGGCTGACAAAAAAATCCTCGCTGAAGATTATAATGTGGGCTATGATCTTGATTTCAGGAGCAGAGATGAGGCAGATGCCGCTCCTGATCCGGAACTGGGAAGAATGGAGAGGACTTTTGTTCCGATCGATCTGAACCAGTACCTTTACCCGAAGGATGCAGGGGAAGTGGATGATAACTGCTATGTCAGCATGTTAAAGGATGAGGATGTTTTAAATATGTATGCCAAGTTTTTCCGGATCATTGTGGACAACAGAGGGGATCAGCCGGTTTTGTGGCATGGTACGGAAGGAGAGGACAGAACCGGTCTTGTCGCTGCGCTGCTTCTTAGCGTGCTGAATGTTTCCCAGGATACGATCATGGAAGACTATGAGCTTAGTGGAGCCTTTACCGGCAATGCGGTGAACCGCATAAAACTTGAGAAAGCCTTTTGCTATATGGAACAGCAGTCCGGTTCCGTAACAAACTTTGTCAAAGAGAAAATGAATCTGACATGGAATGAGATTTCACAAATTCGTTTGTATTACAGGGAACGGGAGGCAGCTTCCCTTTCAGATGCGGCAAAATGGATTGACCAGTTAGACGGTGTGAGTACGGATATACAGCAGATTGTGATCGTCAGAGGTACCGGCGGGACGAATGCGGATGTTGGTTTTTATGAGAGGGGCGAAGGTGACAGATGGAGAGAAATATTTACTACCTATGGCTTTATCGGGCGCAGTGGTTTCCAGACAGATAAAAAAGAGGGAGACGGCGGGACGCCAAAGGGAATGTATCACTTCACCCATGCATTTGGCATCAAGGAAGATCCGGGCTGTGCAGGACTGCCTTATACACAGGCGACTGATGATGACTATTGGTGCGGTGTCTCAGGCTCTGAGTATTATAATCAGCCGATTAAGAAATCTGAGATTCCATCAGTCAAAGTGGATGGCAGGGATGTGGAGATTGACGGTGATAATTCCGAACACATCATTGACTATGATCCGGGTTATGCTTATGCATTGAATATCAGCTGGAACGAAAGTGGTGAGAAGGACAAAGGTTCTGCCATCTTTCTTCACTGTTTCCATAATAAGATGTGGACAGGAGGCTGTGTGGCAATTCCGGAGAATCTGGTGAGGTATTTGCTGCTAAGGATGGATAAGGATTGCGCTGTTTATCTGGATGCGTGATATAAATTTATAAGAAGAGAGGGGAGTGGAAATGATACAGGAGAGCAGAATTATCCGAAATGCATTTTACATGCAGTTTGCTGCATTTATCTTTTCAGAGTTGACGCATATGCTTGGAAATCTGGTGGATGGCGTGATCATCGGACGCTGTCTGGGAGTGGATTCCATGGCTGCATTTGGTATTGTAAGTCCTCTTATGGTGGTTTTTTCTCTTTTTGGAACCATCATTGCGACCGGCTCCAGAAACTATTTTACAAAACTTGTAGGAGAGGGAAAAATCGGGGAAGCTCAGGGTGTATTTTCCATGTCATTTTTTCTCTCGGTAGGTGCGGCGGCAGTTCTGATGCTGGTGATCCTGATATTTTCAACACCTATTGCGGAAGCTCTCGGAGCATCCGGAAATGCAGCAGGGCTTTTACTTAAAGCAAGAGGATACCTGATCGGTATTTCTTTCGGTCTGCCGGCATTAAATGCGATGCGTGTGCTGAATAATTATCTCCCGATTGATAATGACAGACAGCTTTTAGTATGGTCTTCGATGGCTCTTACTTTTTGTGATATTATTCTTGACCTGATCGTTGCATTTGTGATACATGGGGACACGTTTGAAATCGGACTGGCAACAAGTATCAGCCAGTATGCTGCAGCAGCCGTGCTTTTACTTCATTTCCGAAAGAAGCATGTGATGCTGCACCTCTCTCTGCGGGATAAGATGCCGTGGCGTGAACTGCCGGGAATTATCAAACAGGGAATGCCGGTTGGTGTCTGCAGGATTGGATTTACGGTCAGGGTAGCGTTCATGAATCGTTTGCTTGCAGGCACATTACAGGCATCTGCAGCGATAGCGGCATATTCTGTTTATCAGCAGGCAGATGATTTTCTTTGTTCGCTGACCATAGGCATGGCGGATACTGTGGCGGTCATAGCGGGGATCCTTTTAGGCGAGGAGGATCGGCCGAGGATGAAGAGGCTTCTTCTCACATCGGTGCAGGCAACACTTATCATTACGCTGGGAGCCTCGGCATTGGCATTTATTCTGGCTCCCGGGTTTGTTTCGCTTTATATCAGCGAAGGGGGAGAAGCATTTATTCTTGCGACAAGAGCCGTTCGCTGTTATGCAGTGGGAATGCCGCTTTATGGACTTAGTCTGATTTATTTTAATTATTTTCAAGGAATCGGGGAAAGCCGTCTTTCCTCTATTACAGGCTTTCTGTCAGAGGCAGGCATGCTTATGCTTACTGCAGGGATTCTGTCGTTCTGGTTTCATGAGAATGCGGTATGGTACTCCTTTCCTGTTACCCAGCTGTGTATGTTCTGCTATTACGGAGTCTTAATAAGGATACGGAGCAGGAAAAACGGCACCTACGCTATGGGACTGTGGGATAAGGTCCTGATGCTTCCGGCATCCTTTGACGTTTCCGATGATGACAGGATGGATATCAGCATTACATCTATGGATGAGGTTGCGATGGTTTCATGTAAAGTGAAGGAATTTTGCAAGGCGCATCGTCTGGATAACCGGAGATCCTATCATATGGCACTTGCGGTCGAGGAAATGGCAGGAAATGTGATAGAGCATGGTTTTTCAAAGGATGACCGAAAACATAGTGTGGATGTACGTGTAATAAAGAAAAGTGACGGCTATATCCTTCGGATCAGAGATGACTGCTATATGTTTGATCCGGTAAACCAGATGGAGCTTTTCTCGGATAAAGACAGAATGCACCATATAGGGCTTCGCATGGTTTTCGGTACGGCAAAAGATGTTAAGTATACTTCTATACTTAAGCTCAACAATCTTTTGGTGAGAATCTGATAGAAATGAAAAAACTAAAAGTGAACGGAATATGGTTTGGATAAGAAAATA